>NZ_JBSVXS010000053.1:0-36159 GCF_054070155.1 Pseudomonas sp. SDT291_1_S447 | reverse complement strand
GTTTCAGTCAGTATTGCGTCGACTGACACAGCGCCTTCGCGAGCAAGCTCGCTCCCACATTGCCAACTCCATAGGGCATTAAATCTTTGAGCTGTTCAGTTCCCTTTTCCCGCACTCGTTCGGTTAACCCCCAAGAAGCACTTCACCTACCGATCGATTCGATGCAAAGGGATCTCCATGTCGCACGTCCGTTTCGCCCTGTGCCCGTTGGCACTGGCCCTGCTGAGCATTTCTGCCAACGCCGCGGAAAAAACCGCCCAGACCTTGCAACTGGGCGCCACCAATATTTCCGCCCAAGGCCTCGGCACTACCACCGAAGACACCCGCTCCTACACCACCGGCGCGATGTCCTCGGCCACCGGCCTGCCGCTGTCGATCCGCGAAACCCCGCAGTCGGTGACGGTGATTACCCGTCAGCAAATGGACGATCGTGGCGTGCAAAGTGTCGGTGATGCGCTGCGCAATACCCCCGGCATTTCCATGCAGAAGTACGACAGCGACCGTACCGAGTTTTCCGCGCGCGGCCTGGCGATCACCAACTTCCAGTACGACGGCATCAACATTCCCTACGATGGCGTGTACGGCGAGAACCCGAATAACGGCGATGACGCCGCGAGCATCGATCGTATCGAAATCATCAAAGGCGCCACTGGCCTGATGACCGGTTCCGGCGACCCGTCGGCCACGGTCAACCTGATCCGCAAGAAGCCGACCAAAGAGTTCAAGGCTTCAATCAGCGGCACGGTCGGTTCGTGGGATGCCTACCGCACCGTCGGTGATATTTCCGGTTCGCTGACTGAATCGGGCAATGTGCGCGGACGTTTCGTCGGCGCTTATTCAGATCAGAACTCTTACCTGGATCACTACAGCCAGCGCAAAGACCTGTTCTACGGCATCCTCGAAGCCGACCTGAGCGACGACACCCTGCTGACCTTCGGCGTGGACAAATCCAGCACGACCCCGCGCGGTTCGTCGTGGACCGGCAACCCGGTGTATTTCGCCGATGGCGGGCGCACTGATTTCGGGCGGCACTTCAACTCTGCCGCTGACTGGAGCCGCCGCGATTTCGACAACATCACCTATTTCGCTTCGCTGGAACAGGCGTTGGCCAACGACTGGAAATTCAAGGTCAGCCTCGACCAGAAAACCACCGATCACGACACGCGTCTGGCCTCGGCCAGCGGTGGCAATCCGAATCGCGCCACGGGCGAAGGCATGTTCATGTACTGGGGGCGCTGGGAAGGTCATCGCGTGCAGAACACCGCTGACGTCAACGTCACCGGCCCGTTCACGCTGGGCGGTCGCGAGCATGAGCTGATCGCCGGGGTCATGACCTCGCATTCGCGCCAGACCGGCGCGACCTACGACACCAGTGCGTTTTCCGAAGTCCCGGGGAGCATTTACGACTGGGACGGCAATCTGCCGAAACAGGACTTCCCGAAGAACGGCAAATACGAGCGCACCCAAAGCCAGAACGGTATTTACCTGGCCACGCGACTGCGCCCGACCGACGATCTCTCGGTGATTCTCGGCAGCCGCTTGAGCACGTTCAAATACAACGAAGACTACCGCTACAACCCCGGCGCCGGCCTCGACGATACCCACACCAGTTACAAGGAACACGGCGTAGTCACACCGTACGCCGGGGTGATTTATGACCTCGACGACACCTACTCGCTGTATGCCAGCTACACCAGCATTTATCAGCCGCAGACCTACAAAGACGCCAACGGCTCGACCCTTGCCCCAGTCGAAGGCGACAGCTATGAAACCGGTTTGAAAGCGGCGTATTTCGACGGTCGCCTCAACGCCAGCCTGGCGTTCTTCCGCATCGAGCAGGACGGCGTTGCCGAGTCGATCGGCACCAACGCGGTGACCAACGAAGGCATCTACAAAGCCATCGACGGCGCCACCACCAAAGGCGTGGAGCTGGAACTGGCCGGCGAACTGGCCGAAGGCTGGAACCTCTCCGCCGGCTACACCTACGCGCGCACCCGTGATGCCGATGAGCAGCGCATGTACGGTTATCCGTTGTCGACCACCAAGCCCGAGCATACGGTGCGCACCTTCACCACTTACCGTTTGCCCGGCGTGCTGGACAAGGTCACCGTCGGCGGCGGCGTGAGTTGGCAGAGCGCGTTCTACGGCAAGATCTACAGCGCCCCGGCCGGCGACTACACGCGGATCAAACAGGGCGGCTACACCCTCGTCGACCTGATGAGCCGCTATCAATACAACGAGCACCTGAGCTTCACGGTCAACGCCAACAACGTGTTCGACAAGCGTTACCTGACGGGTCTGGGCAACTTCGACACCACGTTCTACGGTGAGCCGCGCAATTTGATGCTGACGACCAAGTGGGATTTCTGATTCTGGGCTGAAACAGCGGCGCCACGGATGGCCCCATCGCGAGCAGGCTCTCTCCTACAGGGGGTCTGCGCTGTCTACAAATTTTGAGCAAGACACAAAACCCTGTAGGAGTGAGCCTGCTCGCGATAGCGGTGGGTCAGCCGCAAAAATGCTGATTGAACTGACCCCTTCGCGAGCAAGCTCGCTCCCACAGTGATCTGCGGCGCTCACAAATCCAATGTGGGAGCGAGCTTGCTCGCGAAGGGGCCGGCGCAGACAACGGCATTCAATCCAGATGCGACCAGGTCATCCGGAACGACGCCCCACCCCAAGGCGAATCGCCCACTTCAACCTGCCCACCATGGGACTGCGACACGCGGCGCACCAACGCCAAACCCAAGCCAAACCCACCCGTACGCCGATCGCGACTGGCATCCAGCCGCGAAAACGGCTCGAAGATCTTCTCCCGCCCATGCACCGGCACGCCCGGCCCATCGTCGTTGACCCGCACTTCGTAATAATCACCGGTGCGCACCAGCGTCACTTCAACCCGTTGCTCGGCGTAGCGAATCGCATTGCGCAGCAGATTGATCACCGCTCGCGCCATAAATCGCGGTTCGATACGCACGGTGTCGAGCCGGCAATCACCGATCAGCAACTGCACTCCCGCCGCTTCGGCCTCCAGCGCCACGCTGCCGACCACACTGTCGAGCCAATTGGCAGCTTGAATGTTTTCGCGTTTGATCACCGTCGCGCCGCGCTCAAGGCTGGCGTAGGTCAACAGTTCCGAAACCATTTCCTCCAGCTCGCCGAGGTCGGCATACATATCGGCAATCAGCTCGCGGTTCTGGCTTGGGTCCGACTGCTGCTTGAGCTGATCAAGCTCAAACGACAACCGCGCGATCGGCGTGCGCAACTCGTGGGACACAGCATTGGTCAGCTCACGCTGATTGGCGATCAGGCCTTCGATGCGCGCCGCCATCAGGTTGAAGTGCTCGGCCAGATCGCGGATGTTCGAGCGTTTCGACAATTGAATGCGCACCGACAGGTCGTTATCGCCGAAACGCTCGGCGGCCAGGCGCAGTTTCTCCAGATCACGCCAGTGCGGACGCACCCAGAAAAACAGGACGAAGCCGATCAGCACAGCAATCATCAGGTAGGCAGCGGCGATGTAGAACGGCATCAGGCTCGGCTCGGCCGGCAAACGGATGCTGAGCAGTTGCGGGCCATCGTCAATGGCGGAAATGTACTGGCTGTACTTGTCGCGGATCACCAGCAGCCCTTTGGCCAGCTCGGCTTTTTCCTCGTCGCTGAGGGCCAGTTCAGAGGTATCGACCAGCGTCAGCCCCAAACCGTAATGCGGGCGAATCGTTTCCAGCTGCTTTTCCCGGGCCGGGCCATCGAGGTCACGCAACTGCTGAGCCAACGTCCACGCTTGCCCCCGCACAGCCTCGCGGTTGTAGTCCTGCATCTGATAATCGAGCAAGGCATCAAAAGTGCGCTCGACCGTCTGCAACGCCAGCACCAGACCTATCGTCATGACCAGAAACAGCCCGAGAAATAACCGCAGCATCTACAGCTCCCACGCGAACGGATTGAACAGATAACCCTTGCCCCACACGGTTTTGATACAGATCGGCTCGCGGGGGTTGTCCTTGAGCTTGTTGCGCAGCTTGCTGATGTACACGTCGACACTGCGGTTGAGCCCGTCGAAGGCGATCCCGCGCATGCGATTGAGGATATCGTCGCGCGACAGCACTTTGCCGGCCGCGCTGGCCAGCAACCACAGCAGCTCGAATTCCATGGTGGTCATTTCGATGACCTCGCCCGCCAGCCGCACTTCACGGCAACTGCGGTCGACGCTCAACTGGCCGAACTCCAAAAAACTCACCACGTTGCTGTCCGGTACCTGCCGCCGCTGCAGCGCCCGCAGCCGGGCCAGCAACACTGGCGGCTTGATCGGTTTGATCACGTAGTCATCGGCGCCGGACTCCAGACCGAGGATATGGTCGAGGTCATCTTCCTTGGCGGTCAGAATCACGATCGGCGTGTCCGACACGCTGCGAATCTCCCGACACACGTGCAGACCGCTCTGCCCCGGCAACATCAGGTCGAGCACCACGACTTTCGGTTTGAACTCGAGAAAGGCAGCCACGGCCAGATCACCGCGATGCACTGTGCGCACCTCGTAGCCGTGTTGTTCAAGAAAGTGGGCGATCAGCGCAGCAAGGCGCTCATCATCTTCCACCAGCAGGAGCTTGCCAAAACCCAGGTTATCCATAACGACCGTCTGCCACCCATGTGTGAAGTGGTCGGCATTATGGCGGCAATCGCGCTGAAGGCGTTTGCTTCAGGCAGCAAAAACCGGCCGCTGGGGCCGGTTTTCGGTGATGTTTCATACTCTTAAGAGTTTTTAACAATCTTATGCAGGCACGCCGCTGTGGAAGCGAAACTCTTCATCCGGCGACTCGATCAGTTCCTGCTCGGCGGCACGGACCTTGTCGATGACCTGAGCAATATCCTTCGCATCACCGTACTGATAGGCCAGCTTCAGATAACCCTGAAAATGCCGCGCCTCGCTTTTCAGCAGGCCAAAGTAGAACTTGCCGAGTTCTTCGTCCAGATGCGGCACCAGCGCTTCGAACCGCTCGCAACTGCGCGCTTCGATAAACGCGCCGACCACCAGCGTATCGACCAGTTTCACCGGCTCATGGCTGCGCACCACCTTGCGCAAGCCCGAGGCGTAACGACCGGCGTGGAGCTGGCGCAGTTCGATCTTGCGCCGTTTCATGATGCGCATGACCTGCTCGTGGTGCACCAGTTCTTCCCGGGCCAGACGCGACATCATGTTGATCAGGTCGACATGGGAATGGTACTTGGCAATCAGGCTCAGGGCGGTGCTGGCGGCCTTGAACTCGCAGTTCTTGTGGTCGATCAGCAGGGTTTCCTGATCGGCCAGTGCAGCCTGAACCCAGGCGTCGGGGGTGCGGCAGCCAAGGAATTCGTGGATTTCGGGAAGGATCATGGGGCTCACGGTAAAAGGTGTTCGAGCGAAGGGGGCCGATTATACCGGCCTGTCCGCAGACCACCAGCGGCTGGCGTTGATATGCATCAAGTCGCAGCCTCATGAGCAGCAACTATAGTTGTGCAACGCCGTGCCTTTTCTTTGCTGGAGACTCCGCTCATGCAAGCCATTCGCAGCATTCTGGTGGTCATCGAACCCGAACATTCGGAAAGCCTGGCGCTCAAGCGCGCCAAGTTGATCGCCGGCGTGACCCAGGCCCATCTGCACCTGCTGGTGTGCGACAAGAAACACGATCACGCCGGCATGCTTGGCGTGCTCAAGGCTGCGCTGGTGGCCGATGGCTACAGTGTGACTACCGAGCAGGCGTGGAACGAGAGCCTGCACGAAACCATCATCGATGTGCAGCAGGCCGAGGGTTGCGGGCTGGTGATCAAGCAGCACTTCCCGGACAGTTCCCTGAAAAAAGCCCTGCTGACCCCGGCCGACTGGAAACTCCTGCGCCACTGCCCTACCCCGGTGCTGCTGGTGAAAACCGCAGGTTCGTGGAAGGACAAAGTGATTCTGGCGGCGGTTGATGTGGGCAATGCCGATGGCGAGCACCGGCATTTGCACACGACGATCATTGATCATGGCTATGACATTGCCAGTCTGGCCAAGGCGCATCTGCACGTGATCGCTGCGCATCCATCACCGATGTTGTCGGCTGCAGACCCTACGCTGCAACTGAGCGAAACCATCGAGGCGCGTTATCGCGAGCAATGTCGGGCGTTTCAGGCTGAGTTCGATGTCGATGATGAGCATCTGCACATCGAGGAAGGCCCGGCGGATGTGTTGATCCCGTTCATGGCGCACAAGCTGCAGGCAGCGGTGACGGTAATTGGCACCGTGGCGCGTACGGGGTTGTCCGGGGCGTTGATCGGCAATACCGCGGAAGTGGTACTGGATGCGCTGGAGAGCGATGTACTGGTGCTCAAACCGCAGGAGGTTGAGGATCATCTGGTGGAGCTGGCGGTGAAGCACTAAACCTCCAGATTTGAAATGCGATCCCTGTAGGAGTGAGCCTGCTCGCGATGGCGTCCTGTCAGTCACCACCTTCTTGAATACACTACCGCTATCGCGAGCAGGCTCACTCCTACAGTTGGAATGCATTCCCCTGTGGGAGCGAGCCTGCTCGCGAAGCTTTCAGGCGCCAAAGGCGTCTTTGAGGAATCCGGGGGCGATGTAGCGCTGATAGTGCGCTTCCGACAGCAGGAAGAATTCCCGATCAATGGCATCACGCAATTCCGGCAGGTTCCAGTCGCGAAACTCCGGCAGCAACACCATCCCGTAGGCTTCCAGATTAATGATCACCCGCGCGCCACGGGCGATCAGCTGATACGCCCAGCAATACTCCGACTGATGTGGCACGAAGCGGATCTTGCGCTGTTCCAGCTGCTCGCGCAGGCGCGCCGAATCGAAAATCTCGACCTTGCCCGCCATCACTTGTGACAGCAATTGCTCCAGACGCAGCCACACTGCACGCTTTTCCTCCTCGTTGTACCCATTCCAGTGGATCACTTCGTGGTGGAAACGCTTGCAGCCACGGCACACCAGATCACCGTAAACAGTGGAGCAGAGGCCGACGCAGGGGGTCTTGATGGTCTGATTGGGCATAAGATAGGCAAAACACTGAAACGCGGAACAGGTCGGCATGTTAGCCCTTTGTCGGGCATTGATCACCCCTCAAACATCAGGGTCTCAGCCACACCGAGTGTTTGCCCCGGCCGCGCGCATTGCCACGAAAGTCCAATAGAGCGCGACTTACCTTTAAATTTTTTTTGCCGTAGAATCAGCCAGCCTTTTAAGGCGCCAATGTCCGTTAGAAGCTGTTTTCAAAGCGTCACGAGCACAGTCGTTCCTTCAGAGCGGTGTTGGCGAGGGATTTTTCCAGCGGGGAAAAATCCAGCGCCAACCCTCATCAGCTCCCCGTTCTGCAGGCGTAAAACTTTGAAAGCAGCTTCTGTAAGGAATTGCCGGTAATTCTGGCCGAACGACCCACAACGTCGTGAGGAGCATGAGTACGGCAATTTCGGGATGAGCGTCCCGGACACCCATTTGGGACCACTGATGAGGGTAATAACTGTGCTTGAAGCCTACCGCAAACATATCGAAGAGCGTGCAGCCCTGGGTATCGTTCCCCAGCCGCTTAACGCCGAACAAACAGCAGGCCTGGTCGAGCTGCTGAAAAACCCTCCGGCTGGCGAAGAAGAATTTCTCGTTGACCTGATCACCAATCGCATTCCACCAGGCGTGGACGAAGCGGCCTATGTCAAAGCCGGCTTCCTGTCTGCACTGGCCAAGGGCGAAGTTTCCTCCCCTCTGCTGGACAAAAAGCGCGCTGTAGAACTGCTTGGCACCATGCAGGGCGGCTACAACATCGTCACCCTGGTTGACCTGCTGGACGACGCCGAGCTGGCGCCAGTCGCTGCCGCGCAACTCAAGCACACCCTGCTGATGTTCGATGCGTTCCACGACGTCGCGGAAAAAGCCAAGAACGGCAACGTTCACGCCAAAGGCGTACTGCAATCCTGGGCTGACGGCGAGTGGTTCAAGAACCGCCCGACTCTGGCCGACAAGATCAGCCTGCGCGTTTTCAAGGTTACCGGCGAAACCAACACCGACGACCTGTCCCCTGCTCCTGATGCCTGGTCGCGTCCAGACATCCCGCTGCACGCCCTGGCCATGCTGAAAATGGCCCGTGACGGCATCGTTCCTGATCAGCAGGGCGCCATCGGCCCGATGAAGCAGATCGAAGAAATGCGCGGTCAAGGCTTCCCGATCGCCTACGTCGGTGACGTGGTCGGTACCGGTTCGTCGCGTAAATCGGCCACCAACTCGGTGCTGTGGTTCTTCGGCGACGACGTTCCTTACGTGCCGAACAAGCGCGCTGGCGGTTTCTGCTTCGGCAGCAAAATCGCTCCGATCTTCTACAACACCATGGAAGATGCCGGCGCACTGCCAATCGAGTTCGACGTTTCCAACATGAACATGGGCGACGTGATCGACCTGTACCCGCATGCTGGCAAAGTCTGCAAACACGGCACCGACGAAGTCCTGACCACCTTCGAGATGAAGACTCCGGTGCTGTTGGACGAAGTTCGCGCCGGCGGCCGTATCCCGCTGATCATCGGCCGTGGCCTGACCGAGAAGGCTCGCGCCGAACTGGGTCTGCCACCGTTCGACCTGTTCAAAAAGCCAGAAGCCCCAGCTGAAAGCACCAAGGGTTTCACCCTGGCGCAGAAAATGGTTGGTAAAGCTTGCGGCCTGGCAGAAGGCCAAGGCGTTCGTCCTGGCACCTACTGCGAACCGAAGATGACCACCGTAGGTTCTCAGGACACCACTGGTCCAATGACCCGTGACGAACTGAAAGACCTGGCGTGCCTGGGCTTCTCCGCTGATCTGGTAATGCAGTCGTTCTGCCACACCGCGGCCTATCCGAAGCCGATCGACGTCACCACCCACCACACCCTGCCTGACTTCATCATGACCCGCGGCGGCGTTTCCCTGCGTCCGGGCGACGGCATCATCCACTCGTGGCTGAACCGCATGCTGCTGCCGGACACCGTGGGTACCGGTGGTGACTCGCACACCCGTTTCCCGATGGGCATTTCGTTCCCGGCCGGTTCCGGTCTGGTTGCGTTTGCCGCTGCCACCGGCGTTATGCCGCTGGACATGCCGGAATCGATCCTGGTGCGCTTCAAAGGTAAAATGAAACCTGGCATCACCCTGCGTGACTTGGTTCATGCCATTCCTTACTTCGCCATCCAGAACGGTCTGCTGACCGTTGAAAAGAAAGGCAAGAAAAACGCCTTCTCCGGCCGCATCCTGGAAATCGAAGGTCTGGAAGGTCTGACCCTGGAGCAGGCGTTCGAACTGTCCGACGCCTCGGCCGAACGTTCGGCTGCCGGTTGCACCATCAAGCTGTCGAAAGAATCGATCACCGAGTACCTGAACTCCAACATCACCCTGCTGCGCTGGATGATCGGTGAAGGTTACGGCGATGCGCGTACCCTGGAACGTCGTGCTCAAGCGATGGAAGCCTGGGTGGCCAACCCGGAACTGATGGAAGCCGATGCCGACGCCGAATACGCCGAAGTCATCGAAATCGATCTGGCCGACATCAGCGAGCCTGTACTGTGCGCGCCGAACGATCCGGACGACGCCCGTCTGCTGTCCAGCGTTGCTGGCGAGAAGATTGACGAAGTGTTCATCGGTTCGTGCATGACCAACATCGGTCACTTCCGCGCTGCCGGTAAACTGCTGGATCAGGTCAAGGGTCAGCTGCCAACCCGTCTGTGGCTGTCGCCGCCGACCAAAATGGACGCTCACCAACTGACCGAAGAAGGCTACTACGGCATCTACGGCAAGGCTGGCGCACGCATGGAAATGCCAGGCTGCTCGCTGTGCATGGGTAACCAGGCACGCGTTGAACCGAACAGCACCGTGGTGTCGACGTCGACCCGTAACTTCCCGAACCGTCTGGGCGACGGCGCGAACGTCTACCTGGCTTCGGCCGAGCTGGCGTCCGTTGCTTCGATCCTGGGTCGCCTGCCGACCGTCGAGGAGTACATGGAATACGCTGGCAAGATCGACAGCATGGCGGCCGATATCTACCGCTACCTGTCCTTCGACCAGATCGCCGAGTTCCGTGAAGCTGCTGCGAACGCCAACATCCCGGTCGTTCAAGCCTAACGTAACAACGCAATGAAAAACGCCGCCCATCGTGAGATGAGCGGCGTTTTTTTATGCCTGATGGAGGGTGGTTGCCTGTTCGGGCCTCATCGCTTTCGCGAGCAAGCTCAGCTCCCGAGCCAAAAAAAACCGCTGTGCCCGGGCAGGCACAGCGGTTTTTATCGATTGAATCCGTGTTACATCGTCAGCTTGTAAACCAGTGCAGAAATCGCTACCAGACCTACCGCCGTCACAAACACGTTAGACGCCTGGCCACGATAGCGCGCCATCGCCGGAACCTTGCGAATGGCATACATCGGCATCAGGAACAGAATCGCCGCGATGACTGGGCCGCCGACGGTTTCGATCATGCCCAGAATGCTCGGGTTCAGGGTCGCCACGATCCAGCAGATCACCAGCATGAACGCCGCCACGATGCGATCAAGCGCTTTGGCACTTGGGCGCTTACCGCTCTTGACGATCAGTCCTTTCAGGCCTTCGCTGGCACCGATGTAGTGACCGAGGAACGACTTGGAGATCGCCACAAACGCAATCAACGGTGCCGCAAAGGCGATGGTCGGATTGCTGAAGTGGTTGGCCAGATAAGACAGGATCGACAAATTCTGCTCTTTGGCTTCCGCCAATTGCCCTGGCGACAACGTCAGTACGCAACTGAACACGAAGAACAGCACCATCAGCACCATCAACGCGTGTGCGCGGGACAGGATCTGCGAGCTGCGCTCTTCAGCGTGGACGCCATAACGACGTTTCTGATCAACCGCAAATGCCGAGATGATCGGCGAGTGGTTGAACGAGAAGACCATCACCGGAATCGCCAGCCACAGCGTATGCAGCAGTGCGGACGGCGCCGGCACCTGCGATGCCGTGGTCAGGATGCCGCCGTTCCAGTGCGGAATGAGGTAAACGGCGAGGAACAACAGCGCGACAATAAATGGATAGACCATCAGGCTCATGGCCTTGACGATCGCCTGCTCGCCACAACGCACCACCGCCAGCAAACCGAGAATCAGCACGAACGACAGCAGCGCGCGCGGTGGCGGCGTGATGTGCAGTTGATGTTCGAGGAAACTGGCGACCGTGTTGGTCAGGCCGACGCTGTAGATCAGCAGGATCGGGAAGATCGCGAAGAAGTACAGCAGCGTGATCAGTGCACCGGCCTTGATGCCGAAATGTTGCTCGACCACTTCCGTAATGTCGGCACCTTCGCGACCGGACAGCACGAAGCGGGTCAGGCCACGGTGCGCGTAGAACGTCATCGGGAAGGCCAGCAGCGCAAGGACCACCAGCGGCCAGAAGCCACCCAGACCTGCGTTGATCGGCAAAAACAGGGTGCCGGCGCCGATGGCCGTCCCAAACAGTCCCAACATCCAGGTGGTGTCCTGGCGATTCCAGCTCGAAAGTTCAGCGGGTGCTACTGCATCAAAGCGTTGATCAACGCTTTTGGCCTGATCATTCATCCGGTCGGATCTCCGCATTCCGGTCACTTGCCACTCGGTCAGGACGCGTCGGAAAAAACCGACAGACATGCTCCGGCCGAAACAGGGGCGCGATTCTCCGTGATAAATGAGCATAAGCAAAGACTTAGCTGAGGAATGGTTGTACGGAGCAGATCAGTGGGATGTCGTTTTCGGGAAAATAGCTGTCGTACAAAGGCACGTTAAATGTCGTTTTTCGGTATGCCTCTGCGAGCTCATAGAGTTATTTCAGATCGAACGAAGAACTATCGTCCCGATTGTGATGACGACAAGCGCAAATACTGCCCCCAAACCGAACCTGAGTAATTCTGAGCGAACTTCCGCCGGTGACAAACCTCTGGCCTCTTCAGCGAACTCGGCGTCCTCTCGTCGAAGTCGTTCAGCTCTGGCTTTAGGGTCCTCTATGTACATGTTTATTGTCCTTTGCGAGGTCACGAGACCAATCTGTTATGTAAACCGTTGTTAAGCATCCGGAACGCTTGAACGCAAGCAATGATGTGTGAAACGCTTCATTTAAAGCTTGGTCAATATCCCGAATACAGCTGTAATCGCAGTCAGCAGCCCCGTGCCTACTGCTACCGGGTACCAGAACCTTTCTCGCTTTAATTTGTTTTCCTCAGCCATAAGCTTGCGCCTCTCGACAATGAGCTTGCGTGATTCGTTTTGTAGTCTTTCGAGTTCCAGATTTTCCCGATCATTCTGAAGCATGCGCCTTCCTTGGCTGTTGGCAGCCGTTACCTTGGCTGCTTTGTACCCTCATGATTTCGCATTGATCACCTGCCGGGTAGCGGACGAGTCTGGCGGTTTCGTAGGCAAAATCCGTGAGTAAAGTAGGCAGCCTCATACAGTGACTTTTAAGGAACTGCGTCGAGTTCAAGTCCCCAATCCTTTCAATTTGCCCCACATCATCTAGCGTGAGATGAGTCCCCTGCCCTGCGGAGCCTTCCCATGCCACTGGTTCGCGTCGACATCCAGCAAAACCCCGATCCCGATTTCGCCAAACGCATCGGCGAGCAGATCTACATCGCCCTGCGCAGTTGTATCGATGTGCCCGAGCACGACAACTTCCAGATCCTCACCGAGCACGACAGCCAGCACTTCGTCTACGACCCGCAGTATCTGGGGATCCAGCGCAGCGATGGCGTGGTGTTCATTCAGATCACCATCAGCGAAGGACGCCCGGTGGAGAAAAAGCAGTTGCTGTTCAAAACCATCGCCGAAAGCCTGCACACACAGTTGGCGGTGCGCCTGGAAGACGTGTTCATCAATCTGGTCGAGGTCAAGAAAGAGAACTGGTCATTCGGCAATGGCATCGCGCAGTACGTCACTTGATCCGCTCGTTGACAGCCCGATACCGGGGCCAGCATGATCGGCCCATGAACATTCGCGCGCTGCAACTCACCCGTACCACCACGACCGCCACCGGCGGGTCGTGGTGTTTCTGTCTGAGGTAAACCCAGCGCAGCAAACCCAAGGCCCCGCCAGCAATGGACGGGGCCTTGTTGTTTCTCCCGTCCGTGCGGCATCTGCAGCACCCAAGGAGAAACACCATGCCCGCAGCACTGTTGATCATCGATATGCAGGTCGGTCTGTTCCACGGACCGGAAAAGCCCTATCAGGGCGAACGGGTTCTGGCCAACATCCGGCGCCTGGTCGCTCAGGCCCGGGCGACTCAAGTGCCGATCTTCGCCGTGCGCCACACCGGCCCGGATGGCTCACCGATTGCCGCTGGCAGTCCATTCTGGCAATTGTTGCCAGCGCTTGAACTGGACGCTGACATCGACACCCTATTCGATAAATTCCGACCCAATGCTTTCCATGGCACTGACCTTGCGCGGCAACTCCAGGCCGCACGGGTAGAAGAGCTCTATGTGGTCGGCATGAAAAGTCAGTTCTGCATCGACAGCACCTGTCGCAGCGCTGCCGATCTGGGCTTCAACCCCTTGCTGGTCGCCGATGCCCACACTTGCATGGACACCGCCGAGCTATCCGCCGAAGCGATCATCAAACATCACAACGCCACCCTCGGTGCCGCCTTCGCACGATTAGTCGACAGCGCTGAAGTGACGTTCTAAGGAAGCCTCCCCTGCAATTGACGCAACCTGACTTGCTGCGGTTGCGTCAACCCAGACATTTGTTACGGCGTCCCTTGTCCTACAGCATCGTGCAATTAGTCACTTACAACAGCGACGGCAACTACAGAAAACACTAACAAACAAGTGAATCAACCAACAATCTTTCAGAATATTCCTACAACTTAAACAGCTAAAAACATTCACAACAAAATATTACTAAAAACTCAATATCAGCCATTTGTTACAAACAACTACCCAGCCATTGAACAATATTCCACGGCAGGTCTATATTTTTATCGCCCTGAATTCGAAGACCAATAATTGAAGTGTGATCAAGAGGACGCAGCATGCAAAAGAACATGATGACCGGCCTGCTGTTGGCCTCACTGCTTGCCCCGCTCGCCAACGCCAATGCCGACGTCCGCGAGCTGGCTTCTTCGCCGCGATGGCTGACCACCAAGGTCTACATCGACGGTGCCCCGGAAACCGACGTCAAAGCGAAGTACCCCGGCGTCGTTGGTATATCGACGTGGGATCCCGAGCGTAATCGATACGAGTTCTTTTACGCCGATACCGGCGAATCAAAGTACAACAACGGTGGTGGCGGTTATTTCTTTGTCACAGGCGATCAGCAACAGCACATTCTTGTACCGGATATCGGCCCGAGCAAAACAGTTGTCAGGCGCCTGGAAACATTGAACGACCGTGAGTTCACTTATTCTCGTGAAGTCCCCCGCGACATGGTCGACAACAATCCTCTCGTGCGCATTCATGTCGTTCATGCGCCCTATACCGGAACAATAGAAACCAAGTCCGCCATCAAACAATAAAACCAGGAGTTCGCTATGCAAAAGCCACTTAAAACCCTGCTGATGTCGACGTTACTGATTTCTTCTGTCTATTGCGCCGGGGTCAGCGCACAAGCTGCCACCCAGCCCGCAAAAAATGCCGTCGCCACTGCCGACAACGCAATGATGCTGACCGTGTTTCTGAAACATGATCAAACCCGCCCGTTAAGCGAACTCAAGGCCCAGCTCGCGCAACAGGGTTTCCATAAAACGTTCCCCCCGGCCGGAGTCGAAGTGGTGAGCTGGAACATCATGATGGGGATCGGCCAGGTCGTGACCGTGCGCTTTCCTGTCTCGCGTCTGGCGGAAGTGAACCTGGCGCTGGAAAACACCGCATGGGGCAGTTACCGAACCGAGTTCTATCCGACCTACGATATCAAGCCACTCGCGATGGCTGAACAAGCCAAAGCCCAAGCGGCTCAATGATACCGACAGCACACCGGATCACCGGTGTGCTGCCAGCCTTGCTTCTTGTCCGAAGCCGTCCAGAATCAAAGCACTACTGCGCGAATGACAACGATTGCCAAGTCGCTGCGGATTCAGCACTCTGAAACAACTTTCGCGACCACCCCGCAGACGTTCACAGGAGCCGCGCAATGCCCGCAACCGTTCTGGTACTGGTTGAAACCATCAATGACTATTTGCCGATCCTCGAACATCAGGGCTTCCATCTGATTCTCGCCCCCACACCCGCCGAACGTGCGCAAGCCATCGCCACCCACGGTAGTCGCATCGACGCAGTGCTGACGCGTGGCCCTTTGGGCCTCACCGCCGATGAAATCGCCGCCCTGCCCGCGCTGAAAATCATCACGGTGATCGGTGCCGGGTACGAGCATGTCGACCTGCAAGCCGCGAGCAACCGCGGCATCACCGTCACCAACGGCGCCGGGGTAAATGCCTCATCGGTGGCCGACCATGCGATGGCGATGCTGCTGGCGCTGGTCCGTGACATCCCGCGTTGCGACGCTGCCGTACGCCGTGGGGAGTGGCCGAAGATCATGCGCCCGTCGCTGGCCGACAAACGCCTGGGGATTCTCGGACTCGGCGCAGTGGGCATGGCAATCGCCAAACGCGCGAACCTCGGCTTCGACATGCAGATCAGCTATCACAGCCGTCAGGTGCGCAACGATGTGCCGTACGCATTCTGCTCGACGCCGACCGAACTGGCGCGAGCGTCGGACTTCCTGATTGTCGCCACGCCCGGCGGCATCGGCACACAGCATCTGGTCACCCGCGCGGTGCTCGATGCGCTCGGTCCGAAAGGGTTTATCGTCAATATTGCCCGCGCCAGTGTGATCGCCACGTCGGATCTGATCACCGCGCTTGAACAACGCAGGATCGCCGGTGCCGCACTGGATGTGTTCGACCACGAGCCGCAAGTGCCGGATGCGCTGAAAACCCTGAGCAACGTGTTGCTGACACCACATGTTGCCGGCCTGTCACCGGAAGCGACGCAAGGCACGGTGGAGTTGGTGGGCAAAAACCTCGTGGCGTTCTTCTCCGGCGAACCGGTGCTGACGCCCATCGCACTGCCACCAAAACTCAACAACCAGCGCGTGCACTAAAGCACGCCGAGCAACGTCCACAAACGCCGCGATTCGGCGTCGGCACTGATCAACTCACCGAGCAATTCGCTCAGCGGCTTGTTGCCCCACTCGACCCCGCGCCGGATCAGGTACGGCACCGGGCTGTGGGGTTCGGTACGGGCGAGGTATTCGGCGATCAGCAGCAATTGGCGATACGCCTCTTCGCGATTGGCCGGCTCACGAAAGGCCAAGGCTACCGGTGCGGGTTCTTCCGGCTGCGCAACGGCGACGGGGGCTTCGACTGGCGGCGGTGGCGGTGCCGGTTGTTGTGGGTGCATGGCGATAAACTCCTGAACCAGTTTCAGCAGCGCCTGGATAGTGTCCTGCAAGGGGCGCAATCCCGGCGCCTGATCCCCCAGATAGCCATCACTCCAGGTGTTGAGCCGTTGCAAGTGTTGCAGGCTCAGGAGCAGATTGCCCTGAGTGCGCAGCCAGAATGCCAGCGGCGTGGCGCGGATTTGTTCGTTGAGCTTCTTCTGTTCATTGCGTGCGGTTTCCGCCGAGGTCTTGGCGTTCTTGCTGTCGTTGGTCTGCACTTGCTGCACCTGCAAGCGCCGCCAGACTTCCAGGGTGTAAGCCTCGAAATCGCTGTTGCGGCTACCGAACAACGGCACCCGCGTGAGCAATATTTCACTGTACCGGCGCACCAGCCATTCCAGCGGAATCACCCGCCACGACTGGTCGCCGTCCTCGGCCTGCGGGTGCAGATGCTCGGGAAAGCGCTCACACAACCCGGCGACCAGCGCCAGACTCCCAGGCAAGCCGTCCAGCGCTTGCAAGTGCAGCCACGCCTCGCCGAGCCAGGCGCTGAGCATCAGGTCCTTGCTGCGTTCCAGCAATAACGTCGTCGTGAGTTTTTCGACGTCCGGCCAGTTCGCGCGCTTGAGCGTCGATTGCCAGACCCCGGTCGGCAGGCTGGCGTCGTCTTCGCGACGCAGGTCGCGCAACTGGTCGAACTCACGTTCATAGCGCAGATCGACGCCGCACGGCGCATCCGCGCTGAGCGGTGTGAGCAGTTGGTCAATCAAGTCCGGCAACGTCGTCGATGGCAGGCTCACAAGTCTTCCTTCTGCGATTCAAGGGCGGCGGTGCTGCCGGTCACCTGAAACGGCGAACGCGGCGCGCGGGTTGGCAACGGCGCGATCGACAGCGGCAGTTTCGAGCCCTGGCTCATCAGCGACAGGCGCACGAACATTCGCGTGAAGTCGCTGGTGACGCTGTCCGGCGCTCCGGTCACGGGTAAACGCAACGTCAGCGGGAAATCGGTGTAATCCACGTTTGGCTGACGCTGCACCGAGAAATGCGCGCGCATAAGGCGCAGCAATGACCATGGCCCGCCGTACTCCCAACCGGCCTCCAGATCACGCACCACCAGATTCGGTTGCAGTGGATCATTGACCGGCCGTTCCTTGCCGTTACGCGCCCAGCGCAGGGTCAGGCGGACAGGCTGGCCGACCATCCAGCGCAGGTTCGGCTGCTCGGCTGCCGGATAGTTGATTTGCTGATTGCCGGCGAGCAAGCCCCAGGCAATTACCTGATCGGCGCCCAGTTCATCATCGCGATCGGTGCGCCAGCGCACGTCCAGCTCGACGCCAAGGATGCCGCTCTTGTCACGCACGAACAGCGGCGTCAGCCAAGTGGCGGCCTGCTTCAAGCGGTTGAGAAAGTCCGCCGCGGCCAGGCGCTCCGGGGTCTGGTTGGTGGCAAGACCGGCCTGCGCAACCGGCAGTTTTTTGTCGATCAGTTGCAGAAAATATTCAACCCGCGCCGGATCGGCATCCTGCATCTGCACGCCGTTGGCGAACGGAAAACGATCCGCCAGATATTGATTGAAGTAGTTGGCCAGCTCATTCCACGCCGCAGCGGCCTGTTGCACTTGCAGCATCTGGCAACGCTGCATGGCCTCCTGCTGCAACTCAACCGCGCGCATCGCCAACGTGCCGCGTCCGCCGGCGACGTTGGCGGTCTGCAACATTTGCAGGCAGGAATTGACGTCCATCTCGACGAAATCGCGGCTGACCAGTTGCTCGATCTGTGCCGGCGAACTGGCCGGGTTGGCCTCTTTGTATTTGCGCAGTTCGTCGTTGAGCGCACTGAACTGCGTCACGCGCTCGTAATCCAGTGCCGACAGATTGGCTTGCTGCGTTGTCAGCCACTGCAACGATGACGTCCGCCGCTCAGTAATGCCGAGCATGGTGTTGAACTGCTGCTTTAGGCTCAGTTTCAGATCCTGCACGTCGCTGGCGCCGAACAGTTCCAGACCGAGATTTTTCGAGCCGTCCCACTGGCTGATTTCGGCCCGCCCGCCGAACAGCGGTTGCGCGGTGATTTCATCCAGACCACCCATAAGCTGCGCCATGGCGCGGCGGTTGAGCGCCGTTTGCAGACGCGTGGCGAGATCCGCGCGGTGCACCTCGACGAAGGCCTTTTGCAGGGCCATGGCTTGCTCGGCCTGCACATTGAACACAGCGTAAGGATGCGCCTGATCGTTGTGATCCTTGAGGCTCAACCACATCGCCTGGGCGGCGGCGCGCTCGGCGGCTTTGAGCACCGCAACGCGATAGTCCGGTGGAATGCGTGGCAGTTCTTCGGCGATGTAGCTGTTGTAGTCGGCGAAATATTTCAGCGATTCATTGAGGTCATCACCGTCCACGGTCTGGCCTTGCATATTGACGTTGTCTTCGCTGGCACGCAGGGCGACCGAAACGAAGTCACGCTTGAACAGCGCCTGGATCGCGTTATCGAGTTTCACCACTTGCTCTTGCAAGGCCAATTGCCCGCTGACTTGCTGTACCAGCAAATTGTCCCGGGAGCCGACCTGGGCGATCCATTGATCGCGGAAACTCTGCTGCAAGCGTGACGCTTGCGTGTCGAGGTCTTGTTGGACTTGCGCGCCCAACAATGTGCTCTTGCCCACTTTGGCGAGAAAGTCACCATAACCCGGCACCAATTCCTGGCCTTTGCCACGGCTCCACGTTGCATTGGTCAGGGCAATCGCCGCTTGCAGATCGTCGACCAGCGCAGTCAGCTCTTCGAGCTCGCCCAGGCTGTTGCCACTGCCCGCCTCCAGTTGATCGAGGTGCAATTTGAGGTAACCGGCCTTGCTGACAAAGTTGTCGGCGAGGAAATATTGATCCAGCCAGCGTTGCATCAATCCGGAAAAGTTGCTGACGATCAGCGGCCGGTCGACGCTCAGGTCGAGTGCCTGCAAGCTGCCGTCTTCGCCGGCCACCAGCAACCGATTGTAGAAGTTCGCGTAGGGCAAGGTGCCGGTGTTGAGGTTCAGCGACAGCGCGTTGTTACTCAGTTGCACCAGGTCGTCCAGTGGTGCGCGTTGATTGTTTTGCAGCTGATTGAACAGCTGATTCTGCTGCTCCAATCGCAGTGCCCGATCCACCAGGTCGGTCGCCTTCAGATAGTTCTGCCACTGCGCGGGGTCGTCGCTTTCGACACTGCTGCGCCGGTCGGTGCTGCGGATCGCCTTGATCTGCGCCAGCTCCGCGCTCAGCAGGTCATGCAGCGGCACCACCACATGACGCTGGGTGGATTGCAAGACTTCCTGCTCGAGCTGATTGTCGAGCGAGGAAAACCACGACGTCGGGAACACCAGCGAGACATAGTTCCAATGCGGCGCGCGTTCCAGAACGCGCCAGAAGGTCTGCACATTGCGCCGGGTCGAGTCGACCCGCTGCGCTTCATCGCTGATCGCCACGTAGCCCTTTTGCGCGCCCTGCATCTGCCGCGCCAGTTCGTGAGCATCCTTGACCGACGCATGCCAGACCCACAGCATCGCCACCGCCCAGACCACCCCGACGACCAGCGCGATCCCGGCAGTCAGCCGCTGCCAACGCTGGCGCAGACGCAACAGGCGCGGTACGCCGTGCGCCAGACCACGCTCACCGACCAGTCGCTGGCGCCACAACTGTCGGGCAAACGCGCTGCGCTGCAAGCCGCTGTCATCCACGGAAAACCCGTCCTGCGCATCCTCCCCGGCCACATTGGCGGTGAAATACACACCACGAAAACACGGTGCCTCACCTTGCGCATTGCCCTGAAACACCGGCTCCAACACGTTCTGCAAACCGCGCCGCAAGGTTTCCAGACGATCCGGCAAGGCATACAGATCCGCACTCAACTGCCCGGACAAGGTGCCAATTTCAATCACCGCTTCGGCCACCGCGCGGTGTAGACGATCCAGCGCCTGATCGCTCCACTGGCCTTGCCAGACGGCATCGCGCGCATAGGGTGACGACCAGCCCAACGTAGCTTCGCGCGCCTCTTGCGGCAAGGCGCTGATCAGATCCTGAACCCCCGGCAATTCCTCAAGCCCGGTGACAATCACATACACCGGGACACTGAGCCCGAAGCGTTGCAGCAGGTCGATAAAGCGCCGACGTGAGGCCAGACCCAACTGAGTTGCTTGCTCAAGATTACTTAGCCGACTGACTGGCACCGTCCAGACCACTGCGTCCAGCGGCCGTTTACTGCGCAGCCGCAGGATCAGGCCGAGCAGCCGCCACCAACTGCCGCGTTGCAAGTGCATGCCGTCGTCCGGCAGAAACAATGCTTGCGGCACCACCAGCACTGCCCCTTCGGGGTCCGACCACCAGCGACCGAACCACGCCGGCTTATCGGTCGGTTGCAGGCGCCATTCTGTGACCAGTTGCGTGCCTTGGACTTCGTCGCCGAGCATCAGCAACCATGGCATCTGATAGCGGTCGAGATTGCCCTGGTCGCGTTCCATATGGCGCACGGAGGCATAGAAACTGCGGATCGCTGCGCCACTCTGCGTGCGCAACCACCACACCGCCACCACGATGATCACCAGCAACAACAGCAGCGCGACGGCCCACGCCACGATCGTCAGCGGGCTCATGAGGCTTGCTCCGGCGCACTCACCCTATCGCCGCTTTGCAGTGCCGGCGCCAACTCCTGGCCGATGTCCCGCCACAACCAATGCCCCAGCGCGGTCAACAACAGCACCATCGCCAGAATACCCAGTGCCAGACGAAAGCCATCCGGCAGCGCCGTGCGCACCGGCAGTTGCAGCGCCGGTGTTTGTGAGGGCTGCACCAGGCGCTGACTGACATCGGCGTAACTGGCTTCGTCTTGCCAGGCCAGGTTGTACAGCGCCAACCGCCATTTCTCCAATTGCGCCTGACTGTGTTCACCGCGCAGACGGCCATGGAAACCGAGGATCAGACACTGCAGGTACACGTTGGCCAGATCGCGAGTGGTCGGCTGCTGTTCTTCGAGCAAGGTTTGAATCGCTGCAGGTACTTGTTCGCCCGCCTGACGGCTGGAATACAGCCGCGACTCCAAGGGTTTTTCCTGCCACGCCGCTTGGCCGGGCCATGGCGTGAATAGCAGGGTTTCGTCGACCAGCGCGACAAATGCATATACCAATGCCTTGACCTGTTCGGTCGCCGAATCGCCGACCCGCGAATAGGCCGTGCGCCACAATCGCTGCGAAGCCTGCGTCGAGAGTTCGACAACGGTCTCGACCAGCGCCGCTTCGTCCTCGCTGTCCTTGGGCAATTGCAGCCAATCCTGTTGCCATTGCTGCCAGGTCTGGCGGAACGCGCTGCTCAACGGTGCGTCCTGCAACCCAAGGCTTGCGGCACTTCCCTGCGACATACGGCGTTCCTTGTGTGATCAGGCACTTTCATTGTTCTGTGCGATAAACAGCACCACTTGCCATGGACTGCTGGTCAGCTTCGCCGCCGGTGCAGCAATCATCAGCGGCAGTTGCGCATCGAACCACGCGCCTGCGGCAGTGATCACAAACAGGCGCGTGTCTTCGCCGACGCTGTAGGCAACCTGCTCACTGCGGCTCATGGCCTGATGGGACAACCCGCTCATGCGCTGACGGCTGAGCAGCGCAATGTGCGGCGCCGAGGCGATGATCGCGCCGCGCAACCAGTCGATCGCGGCTTGCTCGCTGGCACCGTTGGGCATGCGCAGACCGATGACCAGACGCTGACTCGGCTGCTCGTCCGGCAACTGAATCGAGAAGCTCTGCTCACTGCGTTCGAACGGCAGGCTGCGATAACCGGCCCGAATCATTTCCAGGGTGGTTTCCAGCCATTGCAGCACCGCGTCGTAACCGCGCTGCAATTCGACAAAGTCCAGCGGGGCAAACGCCGGCACGCCGGCCAGCGGATCGAGCGCCGACCACGCGCCCGCCAGTCCGAGCAGATGCACATAAAGGGTTTGCGCATGGGCGATGCGGCTGTTCAGTGCGCCTTCGACTTCCGGCAGGCGCGCCCATAACGCGGTCAACTGACGGCGAATTTCCAGCGCATCGTCCTGATTGCCGGCCTGCTGCGCCTGACGCAAGCGGCCGCCGAGAAACAGGCATTTCTCCCGTGCCCGCGCGCAGAGCCCGGCGATGCGTCGGCCAAGTGCGGATTCCGGTAACAGGATCGGCGTCGGCGGGGTGTAAGACAACGGCAGAAATCCACCACCCTCCTTGCGGATTTTCAGCAGCGGCAGGCAGATTGAATCGGCTTTGTTCAGTTGCGTGCACAAACGCGGATTGGGTCGCCACACGGTAATTGATTCGGGAAATTCACCGCTGGTGAGATCCGGCAACGCCTCCCCCACTACCGACTGCATCCGGCCCTTGAGCGGCAGCAATTGCCCGGCGCGCCACATCGGGCTGATTGCCAGAAACACCGTGACGGTGGCATCGTCGGCGGCATCGATCGCCGCGCTGACGTCCAGTTCCAGGGTTGGCCCGGTGCCGGCCTGCAAGTCCACCGGCAGACCATCGGGCATCGTTCCTTGCAGCGACAGCACGCGCACCATGCCGGCGCTCAGCGCCGAAGGATCGAACTCCATGTGGCTGACACCCCAGAACCACGGGTTGCACGCCTGCGCAAGGTGTGCACCGAGCGCTTCGGCCCGCAGCCCCTGCAACTGAAAATGCTGCGGCAACAATTGCATGCCTTCATGCCAGCAAACCGCGTCAGGTAGCAGACTCATACGACTCCTTTCGACCCTGCCGCAAGCCGGCGGCGAGCGGTGTTTTCAATTTTCCCGGCTGACCAGATTCATCTCGCGACTGTCGAATTTCAGCCATGCCTCGCGCTGATCATCGAGGCGTAATCGGTGCGCTCCGGGTGTGTTATAGCTGGCGAAGACCAAAAGTCCAGCGGCCTTCTTGCCCCCCAACGGGAAGGGTTGGCGGTCGATGAATTGCCCCGGCACCAGCTCCAGTCCCCACACGCTCATCAACTGACGATAGTCGCGCTGGTACTGCTCGCGCCCGGCGAACCACTGACTGGCGCTGATACCGGACAATTGCTTGAGCAGATCAGGGTCGGCGACCGCGATGAAATCCACGGCAATCGGCGTGTCGTCATTGGCTTTGGGCGCGACGTCGAGGGTCAGGCTGTCGAGGTCCACCTTCGGCCCGAAGAGGGAGCAACCGGCCAGGGACGCAAACAGCAGTGTTAGAAAAAGTCGTCTACGCAAAATGAATTTTCCTTTTCACAAGCCTGTCCAAAAATGTTTTTGCTTGCTTTTTTATAGACCTGTTCTAGCGTCTTGGGTAGTTCGGTTCCTACAGCCGAATCAAGAAGGTTTGTCAAAGGAACGACAGGTCATCTGCCTCCCTTTCTAACCTACGGTCCAGCAAGGGAAAGCGATGAACGGGCCTCCCCGATGCATTGCGCCCACTCATCGCATCGGAGTCCGCCGTCATGGCAGAAAGTACTCAGCACAAGCTCGACCGGGTGCGCCCGCCCCGAGTGCAAATCACTTACGACGTCGAAATCGGCAACGCCATCGAGAAAAAAGAATTGCCACTGGTGGTCGGGATTCTTGCCGATCTGTCGGGCAAGCCACTTGAGCCATTGGCAAAACTGACTGACCGGCGTTTTACCGAAATCGACCGCGACAACTTCAACGAAGTGCTCGCCTCGATCGGCCCGCGCGCCACGTTGCAGGTCAACAACACCCTGAGCGGCGACGACAGCAAGCTCAACATCGAGCTCAATTTCAAACACATCGATGACTTCGACCCGGTCAAGGTGGTGGAGCAAGTCACCCCGCTGCGCCGCCTGTTCGAGGCCCGCCAGCGCCTGCGCGATCTGCTGACCAAACTCGACGGCAATGATGACCTGGACAAGCTGTTGCGCGACGTGATCGCCAACACCGAAGGCCTGCAGGAAATCAAATCGGCCCGCCCGGACACCGCTACCCCGGCCGCTGACGCCGAGGCCCCGGCCGAACCGCAAGCCTGATCGTCCACTTAATCGAGGGGAGAATTCGCCATGCCCGCTTCAGCTCAGAAACAAGCCAGCGACAGTACGACCGAGACACTTTCCCTGCTCGACCAGATCATTCTCGACGGCCGCATGGCCCACGATGACAGTCAGCAGGATTACGCCCGCGACATGCTCGCGGAGTTCGCCACTCAGGTCCTCGACGAAGGCATGGCCATCGACAAGGACACCGTGGCGATGATCAACGATCGCATCAGCCAGATCGACGAGCTGATCAGCGCCCAGCTCAACGAGGTGCTGCACCACCCCGATCTGCAGAAACTCGAAGCCTCGTGGCGCGGTCTGCACATGCTGGTGCAGAACACCGAAACCAGCACGCGACTGAAACTGCGCCTGCTCAATGTCACGCAGAAAGAGTTGCAGAACGACCTGGAAAAAGCCGTCGAATTCGACCAGAGCGCGCTGTTCAAAAAAATCTACGAAGAAGAATACGGCACCTTCGGTGGCCATCCGTTCAGCCTGCTGGTCGGTGACTACACCTTCGGCCGCCACCCGCAGGACATCGGCCTGCTGGAGAAACTGTCGAACGTTGCCGCTGCTGCGCATGCGCCGTTCATTGCCGCCGCCAGCCCGCGCCTGTTCGACATGAACAGCTTCACCGAACTGGCCGTGCCGCGCGATCTGTCGAAGGTGTTCGAGAGCCAGGAGCTGATCAAGTGGCGCTCGTTCCGCGAGAGCGAAGATTCGCGCTACGTGTCTCTGGTGCTGCCGCATTTCCTCCTGCGTCTGCCCTACGGCCCCGACACCTCGCCGGTGGAAGGCATCAACTACGTCGAAGACGTCAACGGCACCGACCACAGCAAATACCTGTGGGGCAATGCCGCGTGGGCGCTGTCGCAACGCATCACCGAAGCCTTCGCCAAATACGGCTGGTGCGCGGCGATTCGTGGCGCTGAAGGCGGCGGCGCGGTGGAAGGTCTGCCGGCGCATACCTTCCGCACCAGTTCCGGCGACCTGTCACTGAAATGCCCGACCGAAGTAGCGATCACCGATCGCCGCGAAAAAGAGCTCAACGATCTCGGCTTCATTGCCCTGTGCCACAAGAAAAACAGCGACGTCGCGGTGTTCTTCGGCGGCCAGACCACCAACAAATCCAAGGTCTACAACACCAACGAGGCCAACGCCAATGCGCGGATCTCGGCGATGCTGCCGTACGTGCTTGCCGCCTCGCGTTTCGCCCATTACCTGAAGGTGATCATGCGCGACAAGGTCGGTAGCTTCATGACCCGCGACAACGTGCAGAGCTACCTCAACAACTGGATCGCCGACTACGTGCTGATCAACGACAACGCGTCACAGGAAATCAAGGCGCAGTACCCGTTGCGTGAAGCGCGCGTGGACGTCACCGAAGTCGCCGGCAAGCCCGGCGCCTACCGCGCGACGGTGTTCCTGCGGCCGCACTTCCAGCTCGAAGAGCTCACCGCGTCGATCCGCCTGGTGGCGACTTTGCCGCCACCGGTTGCTGCCTGACCTGCTTTGCCCTCGCCGCAGCTGCGGTGAGGGCTTTTTCTATCTAGCGCGACACCCTTCAGGAGTTTCAAGCGATGGATGCAATCATTCTCGACCTCGGCGGCGATATCAAAGGCGACAGCCTGCTCGAAGGTTTTGCGGACAAGATCGAAGTCATGTCCTACAGCCACAATGTGGCGATGCAAGTGACCAACGATGTCAGCAACTCGGAGCGAACCTCCGGTAAACCCCATGTCGGCGAATTCACCTTGACCAAGTTCATCGACAGCTCGACGCCGTCACTCAACGAATACTGCTGCGCCGGCAAACCGATCCCCGAAGCCATCATCACTATCGGTCGCAACGCCGCCGAGGGCAGCGGACAGTTGATGCCTTTCATCGTCTACACCCTGACCAACGTGGTGATTTCCAACGTCAGCGTCAGCGGCGGCACCGGCGGCAAACCGGTGGAAACCCTGTCGCTGAACTTCACCAAGATCAAATGGGAACTCACCGCACAAAAAGACGATGGCACCAAAGAAGGCACCGCCGCGTCGACCTGGGACATGGCCGCCAACAAGCTTGTCAGCTAACCGGACGCCCCGGCCATGGCTGGCACCGGCATCCTACCTCCGCTGCTCGAACGCCTCGCCTCCAGCGAGGCCGACAGCACGCGGGAGTTCGATCGGCAGGATTTGCTCGACTCGGTGCACGCCGAGCTCGGGCGCCTGTTCAACACCCGCCGTGGCCCGCGCACGCTGACCCAGCCGCCCAGCGTGATCGATTACGGCATCGCCGACTGGAGTGCACTGCAACAGCAACGCAGCGATGACCGTCGGCGGCTGGCACGGGACATCCGCGAAGCCATTACTCATTTCGAACCGCGCCTGATTCTCGGCGAAGTTCAGGTCAATCCCGTGCCCGAACAACCGCAGCGAATGAGCATTCGCCTGATCGGCGAATTGCGCAGCGGCGAGCAACACTGGCCGGTGGCATTTGTCATCGAGCCCGGCGGGCAAGGGCTGGAGGTGCGCCATGAGCGACTCGATTGACCCGCAATTGCTCGATTACTACCAGCGAGAGTTGACTTGGCTGCGGCATGCCGGCGGCCAGTTTGCCGAACGTTATCCGAAAGTCGCCCGGCGCCTGCAATTGTCCCCCGGCGAATGCCCCGATCCACATGTCGAGCGGTTGCTCGAAGGTTTTGCCCTGCTGGCCGCACGTCTGCAACGACGGCTCGATGACGATTACGCCGAATTCAGCGATGCGTTGCTTGAACAGCTTTACCCGTTGGCCATGCGCCCGTTGCCGTCCTGCGCCATCGTTCAGTTCGAACCTGATCCAGGCAAAGGCAACCTCGACGAGGGCTATCCCCTGCCCCGCGACACCCCCCTGTTCGTGACCACCGGCAAAGGTGAAAGCATTCACTTTCGCACCTCGGCCGCTGTGTGTCTGTGGCCGCTCGAAGTCAGCGAAGTGCTGTTGCTTGGCGGTGATGAAGCGCAAGCGCTGACCGGTGTCGCACAATCGCGCTCGGCATTGCGCCTGAGCTTGCGCTGCCTTGGCGAAAGCCAATGGGCGGAACTTGGCATCGAGCAATTGCGCATCCATCTGGCCGCGTCGCCAGTGGTGAATGCCGCCCTGTATGACTTGCTCGGCGCCCATGCGGTGCAAGTGCTGGCCGGGTCGCCGGGCAGCGTGCCGATCGTACTCAAAGGCCTGCCGAAAACCGTCGGTTTCAGTGATGACGAAGTCATGTTGCCGGATGAAGACGGTGTGCATCCGGGCATGCGTTTGCTGGCCGAGTACTTCGCCTTCCCGGACAAATTTCACTTTTTCGATCTGCCGCTGAGCGGTGTCGCCAGTGACTGTCAGACGCTTTATCTGTACATCGTGTTCGACCGGGCGCCGGGCTGCCGCCTGCACTTGCAGGCCAGCGACATCGCTCTGGGCTGCGCACCGGTGATCAACCTGTTCCCGCGTACCTCTGAGCCACTGCGCCCGGACGGCACCCGCAGCGAGTACCGTTTGATTGCCGACAGCCACCGCGAAAACAGCGTCGAGATTCACAGCATCCGAGGCATGCGCGCCAGCTCCAGCTCCGGCGTGCAACGGCTGCCAGCCTATTACGGGAGTCAGCACAGCGGTGGCGATCAACAACGCTACTGGCATGCGCGCCGGGTCAGCGGCATGACCGCGAACCGGCTCGGCAGTGACCTGTTGGTGAGCGTGGTCGACACCCGGTTCGAACCGCAAACCGATCTGCCCGACTACAGCCTGACGGCCGAGTTGCTGTGTACCAACCGGCACTTGGCCCAAAGCCTGCCCGCCGGGACACCGCTGGGTTTCGAACGCCCTGGCCCGGTGGCATGGGCTCGCCTGCGCAACCCACCGAGTCCGCAAAGTCTGCCGCGCCTGGATGGCGATTCACGCTGGCGGCTGGTGTCGCAACTGACTCTCAACCATCTGTCACTGGTCGAAGGTCCGCAAGCGCTCGATGCTCTTAAAGAGATCCTGCAGCTGCATAACCTGCGCGATGAAACCAGTGCGGTACGGCAGATCGAAGGCCTGCTGAGCCTCAGTTGCGAACGGGTGATCGGCCATGTCGGCGGCGATGCGTGGCGCGGTTGGCGCAATGGTCTCGAAGTGCAGTTGCAACTTGATCCACAGCATTTTGTCGGCAGCAGCGCGGTGCTGTTTTCGGCGGTGCTGGCGCAGTTCTTTTCGGTGTACGCCACGGCCAATCGCTTTGTGCGCACGGTGTTGATGCAGGAAGACAAGGAGGTCAAGGCATGGCAACCCCAAGCCGGCATGCCCCTGTCCCTCTGACCCTGAGCCAGCGCCTGCGCCGTGATCCGCAGGCGTTCGAGTGGTTGCAGGCGTTGTTGTTGCTTGAGCGCGAGCAGCCGCAGGCGCAATCACTCGGCAGCGGCACCTCGCCGCAAGCGGAAGCATTGAAACTGCGCGGGCCTCTGACGCCGATGTTCGCCGCCAGCCAGATCGAAAGCCTGCGCGAGTTGCCGGGTGAATCGCTGACCCTCGACACGCCGATCTTCGGCCTTGGCGGGCCCGACGGCCCCCTGCCCTATGCTTGGCAGGAATGGCTGCAACAACGGGCGCGAGCCAAGGATCATGCGCCTGCCGAATTTCTCGATCTGTTCCAGCATCGCCTGCTCAGTTTGCTCTACAAGGTCATGCGCAAACACCGCATCGCCATCGGTTTTGTCACGCCCGGCGCGTCACCGGTACAGGCGCAACTGCGCGCGCTGACCGGGTTGTTGCCAAAGTCTTTGCAGGAACGCCAAGCGGTTCCTGATTGTGCGGTGCTGGCCTGCACCGCGTTGTTTGCCGATGGCCGCCGCTCATTGGCCGGGTTCGCCGCGATTGTGCGCGAGCAGTTTGCCGTGCCGGTCGAGTTGAGCGCTTACCAAGGTGCGTGGCGCGAGATTCCGCCGGCGAGCCGCAGCGTCATCAAACCGGGAGGGCGCAATCTGCGACTGGGGCGCAACGCCGTCGCCGGCACGCGGGTCTGGGATGAACATGCAGGTATTCGTCTGACGCTCGGACCGTTGCCCTCGACGCAGGCCGGGCGGTTCCTGCCGGACGGCGAAGCGCACCCGGCGCTGGCCAGCCTCGCCGCGCTGTACTTCGGCCCGGATCTGGACGTGACGCTGGTGCTGCTGATACGCGGAGCCGGACCGCTGAAACTCAATCGTCAGACGCCGGCGCAGGTCACCTGGAACGGCGGTCTGCAGCGGCAGGCCAGCCTCGCTGTTCAGCGCATCGAAACCCGTCTTCGCCAGCTGGAGATCACCTGAAATGGAACTGGCCAGCCTGATCGGACGCCTCAACCCGGACAACCGCCGCGCCCTTGAACGCGCCGCGCAACGGTGCTTGCAGCGTGGCCATCACTTTGTCGAGATCGAACATCTGTTGCTGGAACTGCTCGACATCGAGGGCGGCGATCTGGCTTTTCTGTTGCCGCGCTTCGGCCTCGAACGTGACGCCCTGACGGCGGAGATCAACAAGGCGCTGGATCTGTTCAAGGCCGGCAGCACGCGCACGCCAGCACTGTCGTCACACACCTTGGGTTTGCTCGAAGACGCGGTGGTGCAGGCCAGTGTGCTGGGGCTCGACAGCATTCGTTCCGGGTTGCTGTTGTTGGCGCTGGTTGATCGCGATGAGCGCCGCAGTTTGTTGCTCAACAGTGCCTCGTCGTTGCTGCGGATCCCCAAAGAAGCACTGCGGGCGAACCTACTGGAATGGACGGAAAACTCTCGCGAGCATGTCGGCCCGCGCGCTGTGTCTTCTGCAAACCCTTCACCACGCCAGGACTCAGTGCTCGATCAATACACCCAGGACCTGACCGCCGACGCGCATGCCGGGCGCATTGATCCGATCGTTGGCCGCGACGGCGAGATTCGCCAATGCATCGACATTCTGCTGCGGCGTCGACAGAACAATCCGATTCTGGTCGGCGCGCCGGGGGTGGGCAAAACCGCCGTGGTCGAAGGCCTGGCCCTGCGCATCGCCGCCGGCGACGTGCCGCCATCATTGCAGGAAGTCAGTTTGCGCGTGCTGGATCTGGGTCTGTTGCAGGCGGGCGCGGGGGTCAAAGGTGAATTCGAACAGCGTTTGAAAGGCGTGATCGATGCGGTACGCAGCGCCGACAAACCGATCATCCTGTTTATCGACGAAGCGCATACGTTGATCGGCGCGGGTGGTGCCGAGGGTGGCAGCGATGCGGCCAACCTGCTGAAACCGGCACTGGCCCGTGGTGAGTTGCGCACCCTCGCCGCGACCACCTGGATGGAATATAAGAAATACTTCGAGAAAGACCCGGCCCTCGCCCGCCGCTTCCAGCTCGTGCAGGTTGAGGAACCGGACGAAACCACTGCCGTGGAAATGCTCCGTGGCGTCGCCGCCAAACTCGAACAGCACCACGGCGTGCAGGTGCTCGACGCGGCGATCCATGAAGCGGTGAAGCTCTCGCACCGCTACATCTCTGGTCGCCAGTTGCCGGATAAAGCCATCAGCGTGCTCGACACCGCATGCGCCCGGGTCGCCCTCGGCCAGCACGATACCCCGCCGCCCCTGGAAAGCCTGCGCCACCGACAGAACAGCCTCAAGGATGAAGTCGAACGCTTGCGCCGCGAACAGGCGACAGGCCTGGATCATCGCGAGCGCATCACCCTGCTGGAAAGCGAATCGACCGGTAACGTGCAGGCCATCCGCGAACTGGAAACCCGCTGGGGCGAAGAGCGTGTGGCCGTGCGCGAGCTGCTCGACACGCGCCGCGAACTGCTCGACTTGAGCGAGCGCGCCGACAGCGACAAGCCCGATGAAGCCACCGACAGCCGCATCGATCATCTGGCCGCCGAGTTATTGCGCCTTGAGGCCGGGCTGGATGCGATCCGCCAGGACGATCCGTTGGTGCCCGAACAGGTCGACGCGAAAACCGTCGCCGCCGTGATTGCCGGCTGGACCGGCATCCCGGTCGGCAAAATGCTCGCCGACGAAGCCCACGCCGTGCGCACCCTTGGTCAGCGTATGGGCCAGCGGGTGATGGGCCAGAGTACGGCGCTGAACACGATTGCCCAGCGCTTGCAGGCCTATCGCGCCGGACTGACCGATCCGCAAAAACCGGTGGGTGTGTTCCTGCTGGTCGGCCCAACCGGCGTCGGTAAAACCGAAACCGCTTATGCCCTGGCCGACGCGTTGTATGGCGGCGAACGAAATCTGATCAGCATCAATCTTTCCGAGTATCAGGAAGCTCACACCGTCAGCCAACTCAAAGGTGCCCCGCCCGGTTATGTCGGGTATGGCAGTGGTGGCGTGCTGACTGAAGCGGTGCGACGCAAACCGTATTCGGTGGTGCTGCTCGATGAGATCGAAAAGGCCCATCCGGATGTGCTCGAGGCGTTTTACAACGTGTTCGATAAAGGCTTGATGGAGGACGGCACCGGCCTGGTGGTGGACTTCAAGAACACCGTGATGCTCGCCACCAGCAACGTCGGCGCTGAGCTTTTACTCGATACACCGGTGGCACAACTTGGCAGTGAGGCCTTCAACGAGGCACTGCATAAAGTCTTGCTGCAAGCGTTCCGCCCGGCGTTTCTGGCACGCATGACCGTGGTTGCGTATCGGCCGCTGGATGAAGCGACGCTGGAAGGCATTGTGTTGGCGAAGCTGGAAAAACTGCGTGGCCGTTATAAGGCAGCCACGGGCAAACAGTTCGAGTTTGATTCGGGCATTGTCAAAGCGGTGCTCGCCAAGTGCAGCGCGGCGGGTGCGCGGGATGTTGAGAACGTCTTGATGACCCAGGTGACGGGGAAGTTGGCGGAGTGGGTCCTGGAATAAACAGCCGCCAGCCTCGCCGTACTGACATCAACCCAAACTGGCAACCGAAAACGTTTGAGCCAAGTAAAGGAGTACGCCCATGCCATACGGCGAACAGCTGTCCATACACCCTTGCGAAGTCAAACCCTCATTAGAGCCCCTGCAAGCCAGCATCGGCCGCCTGATCATAAGTATCAGGGCGACTGAAAAAGCACGTAAGGCAGCACTGGAAGCCAGAAAAAATCTGCTTGTCTACCAGCACCTGGTGATGGAGGACAACAAGAAGGCCCGCCAGACCTATCTGCGCGATATCTATCCCCAGGAGCTCAAAACGATCGGGGTGACGATCACCACGTTGCGCGCACGCATGCACAACATCGCGATTGTCGAGGAGAACGGCATCTATGTCAGTCTCGGCGGCAGCAAGGAAAAGATGTTCCATATCCTGACCGGGGACGACGCGTTTGAAAAAATCGTCGGCGAGGAAGGCCTGCTCCGACCCGTTTATGTAAAGAAGCACGGCATTCTCTCCGAGAAAGAAAAACACTATGTAAAAGACCACTTCCTGCGTTTTACCCGGCGCTATGCCTATGTGGAAAAACCTTGGGACGTTTTCGACATACTCCTTACAAACCGGGCCCTCAAGGGCAAGCATGTGCCAGATCTGGAAGGCGACCCGCGAAGAAAAAGTGCAAGCGTTGCGCAGAAGTACGATTTCGCCGAGTCAGTGAATGACCATGCGCGCATGTCCATTCGTGAACTGGCGTTCGTCAATCAGGAGGACGGCAGCACCGTACAGCGAGGCCTTCCGCTCGGGTCGACGCCGAAGGCATTGCATGGCAACGAGGGGTACCGTTTCGGCAGATTCGACGGCGTGTTATTGCAAGTGGATCTGGCCAGAATACCGGAGCATGAGGATTTCCTGCTGCTTAATCTGTACTGCTTCGATGCCCAGCGCGTCACGGCAGAAAACCCGACGTTAGGCCTGATCACTTACAACCTCAGGGCCAAAGGAGGGGGTGTCGTGCGCAAAGGTGCGAAAGCAAAGGCCACCGCCGAGGAAAGCAAGGCACACACCGATGGCAGCACGCAGAAAAACCGCGAACTGCTGTTGCTTACTCTGCCTTTGTCGGCGATCAGCAGCGTTTGTTTTCACAGCGAGATAAAGCTTCTCAACCATGGTGAAGCAGTGAAAAAAATGATTTTCGACGCCGGTGGTGCCGTCAATGTGCCGACCTTTCATGCGCCTCATTGCGCGACATTTGAAGAAGAGCTTTTCCCCAAAAACTAACCACGGATTCACGTCTGGTGGCGCAGCCGCCCGCGTGTGAATCTGTCTGCAGAACAGAGGGTGATTAATGCCCCGCGCCACCGACAGCAACACCAGCCTTTCCCTCACCGCCACTTCGCTGTCGGCGCTCTATCCTGAGTCATTTTCCGGCGACGAAGCGCTGAACAGTCTGAGCGCGCAAACGCTCAACGGGCTGAATGACGGCACCTCACTCACCCTGACCAGCGCCGTCGCCACCCACGTCACCACCACCCTGCACAATGACGCGCAACTGCGCCCGTTCGATGCCCTCGTCGCCGAAATTCGTCAACTCCCCGCCGATGCGACCGCCGAGCGCTATCAACTGGTGCTGCGCCCGTGGCTGTGGTGGCTGACCCTGGCCAGCAACAACCGCGTGTTCCAGAACCTCGCCACCTCGGACATTGTCACGACGATTTTCAAGGCCCACGGTTTCAGCGACTTTCAGCTATCGCTGACCGGTAGCTACACGCCACGCGAATATTGCGTGCAATACGCTGAAACCGATTTTGCCTTCGTCTCGCGTTTATTGGAGGAGGAAGGGATTTTCTGGTTTTACACCCACGATGCAGGCAAGCACACCTTGGTGCTGGGCGATAGCAACGACGCTTTCGTACCGATTCCCAACGGGCCGACGGTCAAGTACCTGGGCCAAGGCCTTGGCGAGCGTGAATTGCATGGCATCCGCTCCGGGCAGGTCAGTCTGCAAGCAGTGGCCGGGGTCTATCGGGCGACGGATTATGAATTCACCACACCGACCACCTCACTGTACGGGCAGGCTGAAGCGGTGGCCGGGCCGCTGTCGATGTACGAGCATCCGGGCGGTTATACCGCCAAGGCACGCGGCGATACACTGACCAAGCAACGCGTCGATGGTTTGCGCAGTGAGGAAAAACGCTTTGTCGGCGAGAGCGACTGTCGGTGGCTGGTGCCGGGGCACTGGTTCACTCTCGACGGGCACGACGATACAAGCCTGAACATCGATTGGGTGGTGACACGAGTCACCCATGACGTCAGCCACGAAAGCTATCGCAACCGCTTCGAAGCGATCCCCAAAGCCACGCCGTTTCGGCCGCAACGTGTCACCGCAAAGCCGCGCATGCATCCGCAGACTGCAATCGTCGTCGGTAAATCAGGCGAGGAAATCTGGACCGACGAATATGGCCGGATCAAGTTGCAATTTCCCTGGGATCGCGACGGCAAGAATGACGAAACCAGTTCCTGCTGGGTGCGCGTGGTGTTGCCCTGGAGCGGCAAGGGGTTTGGCATGCAGTTCATCCCACGCATCGGTCAGGAGGTCATCGTTACGTTTATCGACGGTGATCCGGATCGGCCGCTGGTGACCGGTTGCGTCTACAACGGCGACAACGCCCTGCCCTATGCGCTGCCGGCCAATCAGACCCAGTCCGGAATCAAGACCCAGTCTTCCAAGGGTGGCGGTGGCTTCAACGAGTTGCGCTTCGAAGACAAGAAAGACGCCGAAGAAGTGTTTTTGCAGGCGCAGAAGGATCTTAATATCAACGTGCTCAACGACACCACGGCCACCATCGGTCACGATGAAACCCTCACGGTGCAGAACGCCCGCACCCGCACGGTCAAGGACGGCGACGAGACTGTGACCCTGGAAAAAGGCAAGCGCAGCGTGACCATTCAGACCGGCAGCGACAGCCTCGATGTCAAGGACAGCCGTACGGTGAAAGTCGGTGCCGACCAGAATCACAGCACCGGCGGCAATTACACCGACAAGGTCACCGGCGATTACAACCTGACGGTGGATGGCAACCTGACGATCAAGGTCAGCGGCACCCTCACCCTGCAAAGTGGCGGCAGTTTCACGATCAAGAGCGGCGCCGATCTGGCGACCTCGGCCAGCACCTCGATCACGCACAAGGCCGGCACCGCGCTGACCAATCAGGCCGGCACTTCTCTGGACAACAAGGCCGGCACCACATTGACCAACGATGCGGGGATCAGCCTGACCAACAAGGGAGCCGCCTCGCAGACCGTCGATGGTGGCGGCATGCTGACCATCAAGGGCGGTCTGGTGCAGGTCAACTGAACAAGGAAAAGTCATGGCGATCACACCGCTGGATCTGCAGCAGGATGACAAACAGCTCAAGGGGCGATTGCAGGACGGTCAGCTTGATGGGCCGCTGAACATCAAGAATGACGGGCGTAGGCAGGCGGATCTGCATTACAGCCAAGGCGAGTTACAGGGCACGTCGCTGCTCTATCACGCCAACGGCAAGGTCTCGGCGCAGATGCCATTTGTGCGTGACAAGTTGCAGGGCGTGGCCAGTTTTTACGCGCCGGAGGGATTTCTACAGCGCAAGGCAACCTATCGGCGCGGGTTGTTGCATGGCGAGGCGTTCAATTACTTCCCGGATGGGCAAGTGGCGGAAGCCGAGGTTTATCGCGATGGCGTGCGTGAGGGGCGTTATCAGCGCTTTCATCCGAATGGCAAACCGGCGTTGGAGGCGCGCTATGTGAACGGACAATTGCTGGAGCCGGAGCAAGGCTTTGCCGAGGATGGGCGGCCGCTGGGCGCGGACGGCAAGCCGATTTCGCGGGTGCGCTGGTGGTATCGGCAGTGGACGGATCCGCAGCAGGCCTGAGCCCCTGAAACGCCCCTCACTGTAGAGACCGGTACATCCTTTACAAATTAGACCGGGGACATCGTTT
>NZ_JBSVXS010000052.1:0-36448 GCF_054070155.1 Pseudomonas sp. SDT291_1_S447 | reverse complement strand
AGCGGTGAATCAGTCGATGAATTCATTGGCTGACACACCGCTATCGCGAGCAGGCTCACTCCTACAGTTGTTATGTGTGATGCAGTAAGGAACACTTTTTGCTGTCAGATGTGATCGGCGCCATTGCGTCGGCGTCATTACTGGCTCAATTTAGCGGCATCGCCTCGGAAGGCCTTCGCACTTCATGTCCTCGACCTCGTTTCGTCAGTCTTTGCGGCGCCTGTGGGCGCTGGATAAATTCAGCTACAGCGTGCGGGTGTTCATCGCCCTGACCGGCAGCATGGCGCTGTGCTGGTATCAGGATGAAATGGGCCTGTTGATCCCGTTGTTCCTCGGCATTATCGCCAGCGCCCTGGCCGAAACCGACGACAGTTGGCAGGGCCGCCTCAATGCACTCGCCGTGACGCTGGTGTGTTTCAGCATCGCCGCGCTCTCGGTGGAATTGCTCTTCCCCTACCCGATCGTGTTTGCCATTGCCTTGGCGCTGGCCAGTTTCGGTCTGACCATGCTCGGCGCGCTCGGCGAGCGCTACGGTGCGATTGCCTCGGCGACACTGATTCTGTCGGTCTACACGATGATCGGCGTTGATCAGCGCGGTGGCGCGGTCACCGATTTCTGGCACGAGCCGATGCTGCTGGTCGCCGGTGCGGCGTGGTACGGCTTGCTCTCGGTGTTGTGGCAGGCGCTGTTTTCCAACCAGCCGGTGCAGCAAAGTCTGGCGCGGTTGTTCCGCGAACTGGGTTTTTACCTGAAGCTGAAATCGTCGCTGTTCGAGCCGATCCGGCAAATGGATGTGGAGGCGCGGCGTCTGGAACTGGCTCAGCAAAACGGTCGCGTAGTGGCGGCGCTGAACAGTGCCAAGGAAATCATTCTGCACCGCGTCGGCAACGGCCGCCCCGGTTCGAAAGTCAGCCGCTACCTGAAGCTGTATTTCCTCGCGCAAGACATCCATGAACGCGCCAGTTCCTCGCACTATCCGTACAACGCGCTGGCCGAAGCGTTCTTCCACAGCGACGTGCTGTTCCGCTGCCAACGCCTGTTGCGCCAGCAAGGCAAGGCCTGCCGCGCGCTGGCCGAATCGATCCAGATGCGCCAGCCATTCATTTACGACGCCAGTTTCGCCGAAGCCCTGAGCGACCTCGACGCCTCCCTCGAGCACCTGCGCATCCAGAGCAATCCGGCCTGGCGCGGATTGCTGCGTTCGCTGCGCGCACTGGCGGCCAACCTCGGCACCCTCGACCGCTTGCTCAGCGACGCGAGCAACCCCGACGCTTTGGCCGATGCGACTGACAGCAGCCTGCTCGACCGTTCGCCGCGCAACCTCAAAGACGTCTGGGTGCGTCTGCGTACGCAACTGACGCCGACTTCTCTGTTGTTCCGTCATGCCCTGCGCCTGCCCTTGGCCCTGAGTATCGGCTACGGCATGGTGCATTTGATTCACCCGTCGCAGGGTTACTGGATCATCCTCACCACGCTGTTCGTCTGCCAGCCGAACTATGGCGCGACGCGGCGCAAACTCGGGCAGCGGATCTTCGGCACCGCCATCGGCCTGACCGTGGCGTGGGCGCTGTTCGATCTGTTCCCGAGTCCGCTGGTGCAGTCCTGTTTCGCCATCGCTGCCGGCGTGGTGTTCTTTACCAACCGCACCACCCGCTACACCCTGGCGACGGCGGCGATCACCATCATGGTGCTGTTCTGCTTCAACCAGGTCGGCGACGGCTACGGACTGTTTCTGCCACGCCTGTTCGATACGCTGCTGGGCAGCCTGATTGCCGGCCTGACGGTGTTCCTGTTCCTGCCGGACTGGCAGGGTCGACGCCTGAACAAAGTGCTGGCCAACACCCTGACCTGCAACAGCATCTACCTGCGCCAGATCATGCAGCAATACGCCGCCGGCAAGAGCGACGACCTCGCCTATCGGCTGGCCCGACGCAATGCACACAACGCTGATGCGGCGCTGTCCACCACGCTGGCGAACATGCTCATGGAGCCGGGACATTTCCGTAAGGAAGCGGATGTCGGTTTTCGCTTTCTGGTGTTGTCGCACACCTTGTTGAGTTATCTGTCAGGGCTGGGCGCGCATCGGGAAACTCAGTTACCCGCCGATGTGCGTGAGCATTTGATTGATGGCGCCGGGGTGAAACTGGCAACGAGCATCGACGAAATCGCCCAAGGGCTGGCGAACAAGCAGCCGGTGGCGATTCAGAGTGACGAAGAAGAAGCGCTGGCCAATGAGCTGGAGCAGATGCCGGATGAGATTGATGAGGGGCAGCGGTTGGTGCAGACGCAACTGGCGTTGATTTGCCGGCAGTTGGGGCCGTTGCGGACGTTGGCGGCGCATCTGATCAAGGACACCTCAGAAATCAGCGGCGGTTGACAGGGCGTCATCGCGAGCAGGCTCACTCCTACAGGGGAACGCATTCCAAATTGTAGGCCTTCGCCTGCTCGCGATAGCGACATCTGCCACACAGAGGATTCTGGATCGACCCTCACATCCCATGCTGCCTCAACAACTTGTCATAACTGCCATCCGCCTTCATCGCCGCAATCGCCTTATCAAACCCCGCAACAATCTGCTCATGCTGCGGATTCTTCAGGCTGACCAATATATGCAGGCTGTTCTCACTCAACGGCTTGGGCAAAAATTCCACTGAATTGCGCACCTTGGCTGATTCCCGCGCCAGGTAATACTTGGCCACATACTCATCTTCCAGCGTCAGCTTGACCCGATCCGCCGCGAGCATGCGCACGGCCATGGCGAAGTTATGCACAGGGACTTTCTGCAACGCCGTGTCGGCATCGAACGGCGCGGAATAGGCGTAACCGCGCACCACCGCAATCGGATAGGTGTGCAACTGCTGCAGATTGGAATACTCGAGTGGTGTGTCTTTGCGCTTGAGAAAGCGAATGCGGTTGAGCAGGTATTCACCGGAAAACTGGCCGAGCTTGGTCCGCTCGTCGTTGTACCAGGCGTTGACCAACACATCGTAGCGGCCCTCGCCAACACCAAGCAGCGCCCGCGCCCAAGGCACCTGCTCGTAGCCGCTGGCATAACCGGCCCGGGCCAGCGCAGTTGTGACGATGTCGGTGGCCAGTCCGCCGTTGATCAGCGTGTCGTCGGTAAAGGGTGGCCAGATATCAAACACCAGCCGCAGCTTATCCGCTGCAGCGGTCTGGGCCAGCAAGAGCAATCCGGTCAAAGCAAAGGCTCGATGCAAACGCGGCATGCTTGAAAATCCTTAGCGGGCGAGTTGCCCAGCATGTTTTCAGCCAAAACCCCAAGGCCCCTTACCGGCAAAACCCAGGCCCTAACATTAGCTCATTGCAGCCAGTGCACAGGGCTCTCCAGCAGATTACACAAAGTCACCGCGGCTGCGAGAAAGGAATGATGGCATTTTGACCTTTGTCACAGACTCTTACGCCATAAAGACATCTTTGCCGCAGGCGCTTAGTATCCGGTGACACGTTCAAGGAATCGGCAAATGACAATCGAATGGGTCTGCAAACATCACAGTGATCTGGGCAAGGAGCAGCTGTACGCGCTGTTGAAACTGCGCTCGGACGTGTTCGTGGTTGAACAGAAATGTGCTTATCCGGATCTCGACGGTCAGGATCTGGAAGGCGACACCTACCATCTGATGGGTTGGGAAGATGATCAGCTGATGGCGTACCTGCGCCTGCTGGATCCGGAATCTCAGGGAGGAGACGTGGTGATCGGCCGCGTGATTACCGCACCGCAGGGTCGCGGCAAAGGGCTGGGGCACCAAATGATGGAGCAGGCTTTGAAACAGGCGGAGAAGCATTGGCCGCAGGTGCCGATCTATCTGTCGGCGCAGGCGCATTTGCAGGGGTACTACGGCAAGTACGGGTTTGTTGTGGCGGGTGAAGAGTATCTGGAGGATGACATTCCACACATTGGCATGCGTCGTGCCTGAAGAGCCCCTCACCCTAGCCCTCTCCCGGAGGGAGAGGGGACTGACCTTATCGTCTTGCGGCAGACATCGACCTGAAAAACCGCGTCGATTATGGATTCAGAGGAATTCGCTCAAGTCGGCGTACCTCTCCAATATCCCCCAATCGGCCCCCTCTCCCTCCGGGAGAGGGCTGGGGTGAGGGCATTTAGGGATACTCAAGCACAGCCTTGATCTGCCGCAAATTACGCTCGATCCACCCGCGATCAATCGCCCCCCACTCACGAATCCGATAGCGCCCCGCATGATTACGCGCGCCCTCTTCCTGCTCGAATTCACAAACGATATCCAGATCGGCCAACGCCGCAATCGTGTCCTGCGCCGTGCGCCGGGGCATGCCGGTCACTTCGGTCAGCGTCGGCACACTCGGCGCCAGACCGCTGTCGATCAGGTACGCCACATACAAGCGGCGGTAGAAACTGCTTTTGGTCTTGCTGACGTCCATCCCCACCTTCCTGGTTGCGTACTGTTAAGCCTGCAGATCCCGCCATGTCAGATACACGCGCAGATCAAACTCGACCTGGTGATACCCCGGCAGCATGTGCTCGCACAATTTATAGAACGCCTTGTTGTGATCCGATTCCTTGAAGTGCGCAAGTTCATGCACGACGATCATTTTCAGAAAGTCCGGCGCGGCGTCCTTGAACAACGAGGCGATACGAATCTCTTTCTTGGCCTTGAGCTTGCCACCCTGCACCCGCGACACCGTGGTGTGCAGACCGAGGGCGCGGTGCGTCAGGTCGAGGCGGTTGTCGAACAGCACCTTGTCGATGGCCGGGGCGTTGCGCAGGTATTCCTGCTTCAGGTCCAGCGCGTAGCTGTACAAGGCCTTGTCGCTCTGCACGTCGTGGCGCCCCGAATAGCGCTGATTGAGGTATTCGCCCAGCCGCCCTTCGGCGATCAATTGGCGCACCTGATCCTGTAATTGCGCGGGATAGGCCTGCAGGTACTTCAACACAGTCATGGACAAGCGACACGGTTCGAAAAGGTGCGCCAGTGTAGCGAATTCAACCGGGCAGTGCGCTCCAGTCGAACGGCTCGGCGAAGCTCGCAGCGTCCTCGGCGATCAGTGGCCGCGCCACGAGGAAGCCTTGCACGTACTCGCAGCCGTGGGCTTGCAGCCATTGGTATTGCTCGATGGTTTCCACCCCTTCGGCAATCACCAGCAAACCGTATTGTTTGCACAGACTGATGACCGTGCTGACCAGTGAGGCGTCGCGTTTGGAGTCCGGCAATCGCGCGATAAGATGGCGATCGAGTTTTAGCGTATCCAGTTCCAGATCGCGCAGATGTGCCAGCGAACACGGCCCGGAACCGAAGTCATCCAGCGCCACGCGCACACCGAGATTGCGCAGCAAACGCAGCTGTTTGCGGGTTTCATCGGGGTTTTGCATCAGCGCCTCTTCAGTGACCTCGACCTCCAGCTGCCGAGGCTGCAAGGCGTGTCGCTCCATGACCTGGCGCAATTCGGTGACCAGATTCGGCAGGCTGAACTGAGTGTTGCTCAAGCTCACGCCGAGCACCAGATCTTCGGCAAACAGGGTTTCCCAGGCTTTGCGCTGGCCGGCACCGCGATGATAAATCCAACTGCCGAGGCGGCTGATCAGCCGCGCCTCTTCCAGCAGCGGCAGGAACAATCCTGGCGGCACATCGCCGACGCTCGGATGCTGCCAGCGCAGCAAGGCTTCGAAGCCACGAATCTGGCCGCTGTCGATAGCCACTTGCGGCTGATAGACCAGATTGAAATCGCGATTCTCGATGGCGGCACGCACACTCTCTTCGAGCATCAACCGCGAGCGCGCCCGGCCATTCATTTCATGATCATAAAAGCGATATTGCTGACGTCCGGCGCGTTTGGCCTCGTACATCGCGATGTCGGAAGCACGCAGCAATCCGTCGAGGTTCGAGCCGCAATCCGGATAGGTGGCGATGCCGATACTGGCGCCGAGGGCGATGTCCAACCCCTCGATCTGCTGACAGATCGACACCCGCTCAATGAGCTTTTCGGCAATCTTCGCCGCTTGCTCGGGGAATTCCAGATCCAGCAATGCTGTGAACTCGTCCCCGCCCATCCGCGCGAGGATGTCGAACGGCCGCAAACAGGCTTTCAACTGCTCGGAGACCCAGCGCAGCACACGATCGCCGGCATCGTGACCAAGCGAATCGTTGACCCGCTTGAAGCCGTCGAGATCCAGATACAGCAGCACCCAACTGCTATCACTGCGCTCACCACGCAGCAGCAGATTTTCAACGGTCTGGTAGAACCCGCGACGGTTGAGCAAACCTGTCAACGGATCGGTGACCGCTTGAAATTCGAGCTGCTGGTGCAAGTGCCGCACCACCGACATGTCCAGCACAGTCACCACCATCGCGTGTTGCTCGGCGGGCAACGCCGCACAGGACAGCGCCACCGGCACTTGCTGGCCGGGCGCGGTGCGCAGCAAGGCGTCGTGCAGTCTTAATGTTTCGCCACGCTTGTAGCTGGCATAAAACTCGGAATCGGCCCACAGCGGAATGTGCGGTTTCTGAAGAAAATCGAGAAACTCCTTACCTTCCAGCTCCTTCACCGGCGCATTCAGCAAACGCGAAATCGCCGGATTGGCAAAGCGGATCAAACCGTCCTCGCCCACCACCAATATCCCCTCGGCGGCGTTATCCAGCACCGAAGCATTGAAGGCGCGCGCCACTTCCAGGTCATGACTCAGGCGCTGCAATGCGCGGCGATTGCGCTGATGTTCGAGCAACGCCTGCACCTTGGGTTTGAGAATCTGCGGGTCGAACGGCTTGAACAGGTAATCCACCGCGCCACTGGCATAGCCCTTGATCACGGCGTCCTGGGATTGTTCGTTGGCGGTCAGAAAGATGATCGGCGTCAGGCGCGTGCGTTGGCTGCCACGCATCAGCCGCGCCACTTCAAAGCCGTCCATGCCCGGCATCTGCACGTCCAGCAACACCAGGTCGACGTCATGCGAGAGCAGAATATTGAGCGCTTCGAAACCGGAGGCTGCGGTGAGGACGTGCCAATCCTGGCGCTGCAGCAACGCGCGCATGCTGATCAGATTTTCAGGGTAATCATCAACGATCAAAAGGACAGAGCTGCCTTCACCTGGCGGGGGTTGCGCGCATTCCATGCTGCTTCTCTTGTCGGGACTTCAGGGCGATTCCGGTAAAACCGTACATACATCGAGCCTTCACTCTAGTCGTGGATCCGAAAAAGCAGAAGCTGTCATCAGGCCATCATTTAACCAAAGCGTGAGTTTGCCGACTAACGGTCACCGCTGAAGCCCCCGGAAACCGGCAGAGATGGCATTTCGACAGGATGTTGACGTCAATCATCTGCCAAACGGGCATTAACAAAAAATCCCTCTACGCTTATAAAGGCCGCCCCAAAACGTGCGGGCTAGAGCTTCTGGCACGTACGTGCAGTGAAACTTGAGTGGAAGAACCGACATGATCGATCTCGCAACCTGGAACCTCAGCGTTCCCGTTGGCAGCCCGCCATACACCGTCGAAACCTCCAAACTGGTGAACGGCTTCAAAGATCAGTACTTCCATTCCGACACCGGCACCTTGTTCTTCTGGTCACCGGTTACCGGGTCAAAAACCGAAAACGCCATCTACCCGCGCACCGAACTGCGTGAAACCTACAGCAACGGCACCCTGCGCAACTGGTATTACCCGGACGCCGACAACCTGCTGCGGGCGACCCTTACGGTTAACAAAGTGCCGAGTTCCGGCAAGATCGTCATTGGCCAGATTCATGCCTATGAAAGCCAGAAGCCGATGGTCAAACTTGAGTATCAGTACAAGACAAAAACCGAAACCGGCAACCTGGTGATCAAGGTGCGCATGCATCCGGATGACGACGAAAGCCGTGTCATCACCCTGGCGACCGGGATCAAACTGGATCGCGAATTCAACTACCTCATCCACTTGAGCCCTGGCGGTGCGTTGGGTGTCAGTGCGGCGGGTTATCAGTGGGATTCACAGATCAGCGCGACGTGGCGCAATAAGCCGCTGTATTTCAAGGCTGGGGTGTATGTGCAGGACAACACCGGGTACACCAGCGAAGGTGGCCAAGTGACCTTCTCCAAACTCGACATCGATCACGACAAGTAACCCAATCCCCACTGTAGGAGCTGCCGAAGGCTGCGATCTTTTGATCTTGTTTTTGATTCAAAAAGACAAAATCAAAAGATCGCAGCCTTCGGCAGTTCCTACCTTTAAACAGCGCTGTTTAGATCTGTCAGCAGTTACTTCCGGATGCCTACAACAGCTTGCGTCGTTGCCTACGGGTACGCCAGAATCCGCCGGCTTGTGCGCCTGGCGGGCCATCGGTAACTTGATTCGCGTCACTGATTTCCAGTGATCGGGTTTAGTAGCCCGTGGTGTTTTTCAGTTTTGTGCAAAGCGCATCCGTCGGTGATTGCTGTCCGACTTGATGGTGGCTGTGTGCAGGGCGCTTCGGCGCGCCGGTTAATGCTGAATACTCCCCGGTCTACTAACCTGCGCACAGCTGCCACCCTTCTTTTAGTAGAGAAGACGAAGCGGCTCCATCAGGAGTTTTCAGCTAATGATCAAATCAACGCCACACCCGCCGGTCACTGACCCGGCCTCCCCGTACGAATCCCTCAATTCCAAAAAACTCAACGACGCCGCAGAGCGCGCCCTCGACCATTACCTCAAACCGTCCGCCTTCATCATGGCCAGCACGCATAAACCCGAGCCCATGTACCTCGCCAACCCGAAGTACAACACCGAATCCCTGCTGGCCAACGCCAGCGAAACCCTGGGTTCAGCCAGCGAAATGCTCAACAACTTCGCCGCCATGCTGAACACCTCACACCGCAAGACCGCGCTGGGGATTGCGCAAGTCGTCATGCTCGGTGAACTGGCAGTGAATCAGGCACTGGATCATGTCGAGCTGAAGGAATAACCGCCCACAAAAAACCCGCCTCACGGCGGGTTCTTGAACCAAATAGATTAAATGTTCCGCATACGCTACATTGACATCAAAATGTTACGGTAGCGCAACATGGATTACTCTCTATTGATCACCCGTCTCGGCATTCAATTACGTGAAAAACGTATAAATCGTGGCCTGACGCAGGCGCAGTTCGCCAATCTGGCGGGACTGACGCGATACAAAGTCATCGCGGTGGAGAAAGGCACCCTTTCTGTCGGCATGATCGCTTACGCGCGCGTTTTGGCTGCTTTGGACTGCGAACTCTCGGTGGTTCCAGCAACGATGCCAACCCTTGAAGAGCTTGGGGATTTATTCGAATGAAAATGACCTCTCTTCAAGTCAGCACCCCTAAAGGTACTAGCGGCAGACTTTTCAGCGATGCCGAGGATTTCACTTTCCGTTATCACGAAGATGCATCGCCACAAATGGCAATCAGCCTCTCGATGCCTGTGCGACATGACGAGTTTCGTCGGCGTGAGTTGCACCCTGTTTTTCAAATGAACCTGCCAGAAGGCTACGTACTGGAGCAGTTGCGCAACCGTTTGGCCAAGACTGTGAACGTCGACCCAATGCTGCTACTGGCGCTTTCCGGAAGTACATCGCCCATTGGCAGGGTTCATGTACGCTCTGAAACCGTTGATGCCTTGTTGCAGGCGCAAGAATTTCCGGGAGAAAAACTCGAAGAGATTCTCACGTGGGACGGTACGGAAGATATCTTCGCCGACATGCTTGATCGCTACATCCTGCGTGCGGGCATTTCAGGTGTTCAACCCAAGTTGCTGGTGCCGGAGCGGCAAGAAATAGAATTGCCGAGAGTGACATCCAAAACCTCGGATCTGATCATCAAGAGTGGCAGAGACGAATTTCCGGGCCTGGCGATCAACGAATTCCTTTGTATGTCCATGGCGAGAGAGGCGGGTATTCCCGTTCCACCGTTTTACCTTTCCGACAACGCCAAACTGTTTGTCATGCGTCGATTTGACCGCGATGAACAGCTCAACCCGATTGGGTTTGAAGACATGGCCGTGCTGATGGGGCTGTCGGCTAATCAGAAGTACAGCAAGAGTTATGCGGCAATCGCCAAGGCTGTCCGAGTGTTTTGCCCGGCGAAACACTTGCGTACGTCGCTTGATCAACTCTTCGATAGCGTCGCCCTGAGTTGCATCGTTGGAAATGGCGACGCTCACTTGAAAAATTTCGGTTTGCTCTATTCCGAACCGACGCAACGCGACGCGCATCTGGCGCCGGCTTACGACATCGTCAACACCACGGCCTATATTCCAGAAGATGTTTTGGCATTGGATCTGGCGGGCAACAAGTCAATGTTTGCCTCACGACAAGGGCTCCTGGAATTTGCTCACACCTGTGAAATCGACCAACCCAAGGAGCGCATTCAGCATCTGCTTGCCTCGGTTGAAGCGGTGCTCGAGCGCTATCCTCAATATCGCGAACAGGCGCCCCATGTGGTCAACGCCATTGAGCACGCGGCAGCGCCATTTTCTTTGACTTTTGGATAGCGTCGTAACCGCGAGAAATCACCGCCCACTAAAACCCGCCTAACGGCGGGTTTCTTTTAAAGCAGTTTAACGGTCAGGCTTATTTAACCTTGGCGCTCAACTCCCCTCCAGATAACGCGGAAAAAACGCTTCCAGCAAAATCTTAATTAATAAATCCGTCCCCCTTTGACAGACAGAATTTCAAAACTACCACCCCTTAGTGAACAGCACATTCAATACCTAATCCTCAACCATGGATGCGCCAAGAGCGCTTCTAATAATTAAACCTTACGGACAAAGCCATAAACCCTGATGTCTTTTTATTTTTGATCTGCCCCGCACTTACTTATAACTATTTAGTGAATCGCCCGACCAGAGCATCGCGAATTACTATAAAAAACTGTCATTTCTATCAGGTTACAAAAAACAGCCTTCAATCTAACCTCGTCAACGTCATATGAGAAACCCACTCCGGACTGACGTGTAGCCCGAACCTTAAATATCGCGAACGAAAGGTGAACTTAATGCCTACTTACCAAGGTACAGTCTCTGATACAGGTGAAAGCAATTGCGCCACGCTTACATTTGACGAACTAAGCCAACAAAATGGACAGTTAAATAATGGCAAAATGCAATATTACGGGCTATATTTTACCGTCACCGGTAGCTACACCGCGAAAAACTCAAGGTCTTTTAATCTTCAAGCCAAAGCAAAGGCCTCAGATGGAGATGAATATGGACATGGTGACAGTTCACTCACCATCAGCTTGAAATCTGCCGACGCCAACGATAATAAGTTGAACGGTACTGTCAAGGTTGTATCAGGCGGGCCGAATGTGGGTAAAACCTACAATATGAACTTCACAAAAGGGTAACAACAGAGCACAAAAAACCCGCCTCACGGCGGGTTTCTTTTAAAGCAGTCTAACGCTCAGGCTCAGTTAACCTTAGCGTTCAACTCACCCTTCAGATAACGCTGATACATCGCTTCCAGCGAGATCGGTTTGATCTTCGAAGCATTACCCGCAGTACCAAACGCTTCATAACGAGCGATACAAACATCGCGCATCGCAGTCACGGTGGCGCCGAAGAATTTACGTGGGTCGAATTCGCTCGGGTTGGTGGCCATCAGGCGACGCATCGCGCCGGTGGATGCCAGGCGCAGGTCGGTGTCGATGTTGACCTTGCGCACGCCGTACTTGATGCCTTCGACGATTTCTTCAACCGGTACGCCGTAGGTCTCTTTGATGTCGCCGCCGTACTGGTTGATGATCGCCAGCCACTCTTGTGGCACCGAGGACGAACCGTGCATCACCAGGTGGGTGTTCGGGATGCGCTTGTGGATTTCCTTGATGCGATCGATCGCCAGCACGTCGCCGGTAGGTGGCTTGGTGAACTTGTAAGCGCCGTGGCTGGTGCCGATGGCGATGGCCAGGGCATCGACCTGGGTGCGTTTGACGAAGTCAGCGGCTTCTTCCGGGTCGGTCAGCATTTGGCTGTGATCCAGAACGCCTTCAGCGCCGATGCCGTCTTCTTCACCGGCCATGCCGGTTTCCAGCGAACCCAGGCAGCCCAGCTCGCCTTCTACCGAAACGCCGCAGGCGTGCGCCATGGCCACGGTTTGTTGGGTAACACGGACGTTGTAGTCGTAGTCGGTCGGGGTCTTGCCGTCTTCGCCCAGCGAGCCGTCCATCATTACCGAGCTGAAACCCAGTTGGATCGAGCGCTGGCAGACGTCAGGGCTGGTGCCGTGGTCCTGGTGCATGCACACCGGGATGTGCGGGAATTCTTCGATCGCGGCGAGGATCAGGTGACGCAGGAAAGGCGCGCCGGCGTATTTACGGGCGCCGGCCGAAGCCTGAACGATCACCGGGGAGTCAGTCTTGTCAGCGGCTTCCATGATGGCGCGCATCTGCTCAAGGTTGTTGACGTTGAAAGCTGGAACGCCGTAGCCGAATTCGGCTGCGTGGTCCAACATCTGGCGCATGCTGATAAGTGCCATTGTGTGTGTCTCTCCCGGTTGAGGGTCGTTAATCGTGCCAGCCTGCCGGAGCGGCGGCGGCTATTCAAGTGATTGCAGATCGGGGGTTGAGGCCCGGTCTGGTGATTCGATAAAGCCAATTCTTCAGAACTGCGCAGAACCCTTGTAGGAGTGAGCCTGCTCGCGATAGCCATCTTTCAGTCAATATTGCAGCGACTGTCAGGCCGCTATCGCGAGCAGGCTCACTCCTACATTGGGCCTGCGGTGTTGCAATTACTGCGCTTTGCAGCCGCGGCCAATCAGGTCATTGGTGGCGACCCAGTACACCAGGCCTTCCTCTCCCTTAACGTGAAACGCCAGCATGCCGTCGCTGTACAGCGTGCCCGAGGCGCCCGGCTCTTCTTTCAGGCGATAGACCTGATCACCGCCACCCAGTCGAACGTCGACTTCCTTCTGGCCGGCATCGGCGTAACGCCACAGCACTTTGGCCTGGCTGTCGCAGGTCCAGGTCGTCCAGTTGTCCGCCGGAGCAGACGACTGAAACAGGTTCAACTGCGCGCAACCGCCCAACAATGCCAACGCCGCAATGGCGATCAAGCCTTTCATCCGTGTTCCTCGACTGACAGCACACGCCGCCAGCCCTGAGTTAAAGAGTCAGACCCGTCAAGGACAACCATGTTCCTTGGCCGGGGTTTGCGTCTCGTATTTGTCCAGACCGTCCGGCCCGGAACGCTTGTTCAGCACCGGGTTGGTTTCAGCCTGCCAGTCGGCCTGATAACAGCCCTTCTGCGACTCGCTCGGCGCCGGCGTGGCTTCGGCCTTCGGGTTACTCCCGCAGGCCGCCAGCGTACCGGTCAGTAACAACAGCGCTAACGACTTGACCATGTAAACACTCCTTTGCCTGGCCAAACGGGCGGCCTCAGGCCTTGGCCCGGCTTTCCAGGACTTCAACGGCTGGCAGCACTTTGCCTTCGACGAATTCGAGGAACGCGCCACCACCGGTGGAAATGTAGGAGATTTGCTCAGCCACGCCATATTTATCGATCGCGGCCAGGGTGTCGCCACCGCCAGCGATGGAGAATGCCGAGCTTTCAGCGATGGCTTGCGCCAGTACTTTGGTGCCGTTGCCGAACTGGTCGAATTCGAACACGCCGACCGGGCCGTTCCACAGAATGGTTTTCGACGACTTCAGCAGTTCGGCGAAGTTGGCCGCGGTTTGCGGGCCGATGTCCAGAATCATGTCGTCAGCAGCAACGTCAGCGATCAGCTTGACGGTGGCTTCTGCGGTTTCGGCGAATTCCTTGGCAACCACCACGTCAACCGGCAGCGGCACGCTGACTTTGGCGGCGATGGCGCGGGCGGTGTCGAGCAGGTCTGGTTCGTACAGCGACTTGCCCACCGGGTGACCGGCCGCCGCGAGGAAGGTGTTGGCGATGCCGCCGCCGACGATCAACTGATCGCAGATCTGGCTCAGGCTGTTCAGCACGTCGAGTTTGGTCGACACCTTGGAGCCGGCAACGATAGCCGCCATTGGTTGTGCCGGAGCACCGAGGGCTTTGCCCAGTGCGTCCAGTTCAGCGGCCAGCAGTGGACCAGCGGCAGCGACCTTGGCGAACTTGGCGACGCCGTGGGTCGAACCTTCGGCGCGGTGAGCGGTGCCGAAAGCGTCCATTACGAACACGTCGCACAGGGCCGCGTATTGCTGGGCCAGTTCGTCAGCGTTCTTTTTCTCGCCTTTGTTGAAGCGCACGTTTTCGAACAGCACGATGTCGCCGGCCTTGACGTCAACGCCGCCGAGGTAATCAGCCACCAGCGGCACTTCACGACCCAGCGCTTTGCTCAGGTAGTCAGCGACTGGCTTGAGGCTGTTCTCGGCGGAGAACTCGCCTTCGGTCGGACGGCCAAGGTGCGAGCAGACCATCACCGCCGCGCCTTTTTCCAGAGCCAGCTTGATGGTCGGCAGCGAAGCCAGGATACGCGCATCGCTGGTGACAACACCGTCCTTGACTGGGACGTTGAGGTCTTCGCGGATCAATACGCGCTTACCTTGCAGATCGAGGTCGGACATCTTCAACACGGTCATGGGTCGCACTTCCTACGGTTTTTTTGAAGTTGCTGTTTGCAGATAGTGTTCTGCAACGTCCAGCATTCGGTTGGCAAAACCCCACTCGTTGTCGAACCAGGCCAGGATGTTCACCAGCTTCGGGCCGGAAACACGGGTCTGACTGGCATCGACGATGGCCGAATGTGGGTCATGGTTGAAATCACAACTGGCGTGCGGCAGCTCGGTGTAGGCCAGCAAGCCTTTGAGCGGGCCATTGGTGGCGGCTTCGCGCAGGATCCGGTTGACCTCATTAGCGTCGGTCGCGGTGGCGGTCTGCATCGTGATGTCGAGGCAGGACACGTTGACCGTCGGCACGCGTACGGCTTTGGCCTGAATTCGCCCGGCAAGTTCCGGCAGCAGGCGCTCGATGCCACGCGCCAGACCAGTGGACACCGGGATCACCGACTGGAACGCCGAACGGGTGCGGCGCAGGTCTTCGTGGTGATAAGCGTCGATCACTGGCTGATCGTTCATCGCCGAGTGAATCGTGGTGATCGACACGTAATCGAGGCCGATGGCCTTGTCGAGCAGGCGTAACAACGGCACGCCGCAGTTGGTGGTGCAGGAGGCGTTGGACACCAGCAGTTCGTCGCCGGTCAGGCAGTCCTGATTGACGCCGTAAACGATGGTGGCGTCAACATCCGCCTCGCTGGCCATCGGCTGCGAGAACAACACGCGTGGCGCGCCGGCGTCGAGAAAGCGCTGGCCGTCGGCACGGGTGTTATAGGCACCGGAGCATTCGAGCACCAGATCGACGCCGAGTGACGCCCAATCGATGCCTTCGGGGGTGGCACTGCGCAGGACCTTCACGCAGTCGCCATTAATATGCAGACAGTCGCCTTCTACTCGCACCTCGCCCGGAAAACGGCCGTGGGTGGAGTCGAAGCGTGTCAGGTATTCGATGCTGGCCATGTCCGCCAGATCGTTGATCGCGACAATTTCAAACCCGGCTTTCTCGCCTCGCTCAAACAACGCACGCAAGACGCAACGACCAATCCGGCCGTAGCCGTTGAGTGCAACTTTGTAAGGACGCGGTTGAGGCATGGGGTTCTCAATAGTGTTCGCTGACAACATAACCCCATGTAGGAGCTGCCGAAGGCTGCGATCTTTTGATCCTGCTTTTAGATCAAGATCAAAAGATCGCAGCCTCCGGCAGCTCCTACAGGGGAACGCGGTGACCGGGGCCACCGCATTCGTACTGCTTAGTCTTCCAGCAGCTCTTCAGCCTGACCCAGGATGTTTTCCAGGGTGAAGCCGAATTCTTCGAACAGTGCCGAAGCCGGAGCCGATTCGCCGTAAGTGGTCATGCCGATCACGCGACCTTCCAGACCCACGTACTTGAACCAGAAGTCAGCGTGAGCCGCTTCGATCGCGATACGTGCGCTGACCTGCAACGGCAGCACGGCTTGCTTGTAGCCAGCGTCCTGAGCATCGAACACGCTGGTGCAAGGCATCGAAACCACGCGCACTTTGCGGCCCTGCTCGGTCAGCTTGTCGAAGGCCTGAACCGCCAGACCGACTTCCGAACCGGTGGCGATCAGGATCAGCTCAGGCTCGCCTGCGCAGTCCTTCAGCACGTAACCGCCACGGCTGATGTCGGCAATCTGGCCGGCATCACGTTCCTGGTGTTGCAGGTTCTGACGCGAGAAGATCAGCGCCGATGGGCCGTCCTTGCGCTCCAGAGCGTTTTTCCAGGCCACGGCCGATTCAACGGCATCGGCTGGACGCCAGGTGTCGAGGTTAGGGGTAGTGCGCAGGCTGGTCAGTTGCTCGATCGGCTGGTGCGTCGGGCCGTCTTCGCCCAGACCGATGGAGTCGTGGGTGTAGACGTGGATCACTTGCTTCTTCATCAGCGCCGACATGCGCACGGCGTTGCGCGCATATTCCATGAACATCAGGAAGGTCGCGCCGTAAGGCACCAGGCCGCCGTGCAAGGTCACGCCGTTCATGATTGCGGTCATGCCGAATTCGCGCACGCCGTAGTACATGTAGTTACCGCTGGCATCTTCAGCGCTGACGCCTTTGCAACCTTTCCACAGGGTCAGGTTGGAACCGGCCAGGTCAGCGGAGCCGCCGAGCAGTTCCGGCAGCAGCGGACCGAACGCGTTCAGGGTGTTCTGGCTGGCTTTACGGCTGGCGATGGTTTCGCCTTTGGCCGCGACTTCAGCGATGTAAGCCGAAGCTTTTTCGGAGAAATCGGCCGGCAGCTCACCGCTCAGGCGACGTACCAGTTCGTTGGCTTCAGTCGGGAACGCAGCGGAGTAAGCAGCGAAACGCTGATCCCACTCGGCTTCGGCCGCGCGACCTTTTTCCTTGGCATCCCACTCGGCATAGATGTCGGCCGGGATTTCGAACGGGCCGTGGTTCCAGTTCAGCGCCTGACGGGTCAGGGCGATTTCTGCGTCACCCAGTGGAGCGCCGTGGCAGTCTTCTTTGCCCTGCTTGTTCGGCGAGCCGAAACCGATGGTGGTCTTGCAGCAGATCAGCGTCGGCAGCGGGCTCTTGCGCGCAGTTTCGATGGCAGTCTTGATCTCTTCCGGATCGTGACCGTCAACGTTGCGGATCACTTGCCAGTTGTAGGCTTCGAAACGCTTCGGGGTGTCATCGGTGAACCAGCCTTCGACTTCGCCGTCGATGGAGATGCCGTTGTCATCGTAGAACGCGATCAGCTTGCCCAGACCCAGAGTACCGGCCAGGGAAGCAACTTCGTGGGAAATGCCTTCCATCATGCAGCCATCACCCAGAAACACGTAGGTGTGGTGGTCAACGATGTTGTGGTTTGGACGGTTGAACTGCGCGGCCAGGACTTTTTCAGCCAGGGCGAAACCGACGGCGTTGGCCAGACCCTGACCCAGTGGGCCAGTGGTGGTTTCAACGCCCGGGGTGTAACCGAATTCCGGGTGGCCCGGCGTACGGCTGTGCAGTTGACGGAATTGCTTGAGGTCGTCGATCGACAGGTCGTAACCGGTCAGGTGCAGCAGCGAGTAGATCAACATCGAGCCATGGCCGTTGGACAGCACGAAGCGGTCACGGTCGGCGAACGATGGATTGCTCGGATTGTGCTTGAGGTAGTCGCGCCAAAGCACTTCGGCGATATCTGCCATACCCATAGGGGCACCGGGATGGCCGCTGTTGGCTTTTTGCACGGCATCCATGCTGAGGGCACGAATGGCGTTGGCACGCTCACGACGGCTAGGCATCGCTGATCTCCTGGGTTCTGGTAAGTCGAAACGGAAAAAAGGAGGGCATTTTCCCTCACCGGGGCGCCTCGGGGCAATGACAGATAGTCATCGGGGGGCGTTTTTCCAATGGATAGCGGCGCTTTCTGTTGGTGAAACCTTTCCGCTACTCGTTTGTAGAGTTAACCGGTGGGTGAGAAGTGCAATAAAAAGCGCCATTGATCGAGCAATATCAAAACTTTTTGATATTGGCCTTGCGATGAATTCCCCCCGTCTCTAGACTGCGGCCCTATGAATTTACGCGTGCCTTCCATTCGCCATGACGATTGCGACGAGCTGGCGGCCCTGTGCAAGGCCGGCGGCGATCCGCTGCGCCTGAATGTACTGCGCGCACTGGCCAACGATTCGTTCGGTGTTCTGGAACTGGCGCAGATTTTCGGCATTGGCCAGTCCGGCATGAGCCATCACCTTAAAGTGTTGGCGCAGGCTGATCTGGTGGCAACGCGCCGCGAAGGCAACGCGATCTTTTATCGCCGAGCCCTGCCCCACACCGAATTGCTCGGCGGCAAATTGCACGCGGCATTGTTAGAAGAAGTCGACAATCTGGATCTGCCTGACGATGTGCAAGCGCGCATCGAGCAGGTTCACGGCCAACGTGCCGCCGCCAGCCAGGACTTTTTCGCCCGGGTCGCGGAGAAATTTCGCGCCCAGCAAGACTTGATTGCAGGCTTGCCGCAGTACCGTGACAGCGTGCTGGCCCTGCTCGACAAACTGAACTTCGATGGCGCTGCCACGGCCATTGAAGTCGGCCCCGGCGATGGTGCTTTTCTGCCGGAACTGGCGCGTCGCTTCGGCACCGTAACCGCGCTGGACAACAGCCCGGCGATGCTCGAACTGGCGCGTCAGGTATGCGTTCGTGAACAGCTGGCTAACGTCAGCCTGCAATTGGCCGATGCATTGAATGGCACAAGCCTTCAGGCCGATTGCGTAGTGTTGAACATGGTGTTGCACCATTTCGCCGCGCCGGCCGATGCGCTCAAGCACATGGCCGACCTGCTGCAACCGGGCGGTAGTCTGCTCGTGACAGAGTTATGTAGCCACAACCAGAGTTGGGCCAGGGAGGCCTGCGGTGATCTGTGGTTGGGGTTTGAACAGGACGATTTGGCCCGTTGGGCCACCGCTGCGGGACTCGTTCCCGGGGAAAGCCTCTATGTAGGCTTACGTAATGGTTTCCAGATCCAGGTCCGCCACTTTCAGCGACCGGCTGGCGACACTCACCATCGGTAAATTCAGGAAAACATCGAGATGAGCGAATACTCCCTCTTCACCTCCGAGTCCGTGTCCGAAGGACATCCGGACAAAATCGCCGACCAGATTTCCGATGCGGTGCTGGACGCCATCATTACCCAGGACAAACACGCACGCGTTGCCGTGGAAACCCTGGTCAAGACTGGCGTGGCAATCGTTGCCGGTGAAGTGACCACCAGCGCCTGGGTCGATCTGGAAGAGATCGTGCGTAACGTGATTCTCGACATCGGCTATAACAGCTCCGACGTCGGCTTCGACGGCGCGACCTGCGGCGTGATGAACATCATCGGCAAGCAATCCCCGGACATCAACCAGGGTGTTGACCGTGCCAAGCCTGAAGATCAGGGCGCCGGCGACCAGGGCCTGATGTTCGGCTACGCCAGCAACGAAACCGACGTTTTGATGCCAGCCCCGATCACCTTCTCGCACCAGTTGGTGCAGCGCCAAGCCGAAGCCCGTAAATCGGGTCTGCTGCCTTGGCTGCGTCCGGACGCCAAGTCGCAAGTGACTTGCCGTTACGAAGGCGGCAAGGTTGTCGGTATCGACGCTGTTGTTCTGTCGACCCAGCACAACCCTGAAGTGTCGTACAAAGACCTGCGCGAAGGCGTGATGGAGCTGATCGTCAAGCACGTGCTGCCTGCCGAACTGCTGAGCAAAGACACCCAGTTCCACATCAACCCGACCGGCCAGTTCATCATTGGCGGCCCGGTAGGTGACTGCGGTCTGACCGGTCGCAAGATCATCGTCGACAGCTACGGCGGCATGGCCCGTCACGGCGGCGGCGCGTTCTCCGGTAAGGATCCATCGAAGGTTGACCGTTCGGCTGCGTACGCTGGCCGTTATGTTGCCAAGAACATCGTCGCGGCCGGCCTGGCCGAGCGTTGCGAGATTCAGGTTTCCTACGCGATCGGCGTGGCTCAGCCTACTTCGATCTCGCTGAACACCTTCGGCACCGGCAAGATCAGCGATGACAAGATCGTCAAACTGGTGCGTGAAGTGTTCGACCTGCGTCCATACGCAATCACCACCATGCTCGATCTGCTGCACCCGATGTACCAGGAAACTGCAGCGTACGGCCACTTCGGTCGCACGCCAGAGACCAAGACTGTTGGCGAAGACACCTTCACCACGTTCACCTGGGAAAAAACCGACCGCGCCGACGCCCTGCGTTCTGCTGCTGGTCTGTAAGACTTCCCCGGCGGTACAAAAAAGCCCCGCACGGTTCGCGCCGTGCGGGGCTTTTTCATGCCTGAAACCGGGAGTTCAACTCAGAACGTTCAGGTCGATGCATATCCAGCAAACCACTCGGTCAGTCCCCTCTCCTTCCGGGAGAGGGTTAGGGTGAGGGGCTGTTTTCACTGCACAGAAACAAGCCGTAAAACACCCATCCGGCGGAGTAAATATCTTCGCCTAACCTTCAAACATTCCCCCTGAGCAAGGACGCTCACGATGCTTGCCACGCTGCGCCTGTTATTTATTTTCCTGCTGATGCCCGCAACATTCAGCGCGCAAGCCACCTGCCCAAACTGGCCTGCTGCACACGCCCAACGCGAAATCGCTACCCTGCAAAACCAGATCAACCAATGGGACGACGCCTACCACCGCGAAGGCCGCTCACTGATTGCCGATGAGCTCTACGACCAATCCCTTGCGCAACTGAACGAGTGGCGAGCGTGTTTCAAAGTGCCCTCGCCACTCGATCCTTTGCGCACAGTTTCAGGCTCAAACGCGCACCCCATCGCCCATACCGGTCTGGATAAAATCCACAAAGATGAGGCCGTGGGGGCCTGGCTACGTGATCGCAAGGACGTCTGGATACAACCCAAAGTCGACGGCGTCGCAGTGACGCTGATTTACCGTGCCGGCGTTTTGCATCAGGCCATCAGTCGCGGTGACGGGGTTCACGGGCAAGACTGGACGCCATCAGCGCAGAAGATCGGCGCTATTCCTCAACGCCTGTCCCAACCATTGGATCTGCTGGTGCAGGGTGAACTCTACTGGCGCTTGAACGAGCACGTGCAAGCTCGATCCGGCAGCGTTAACGCTCGCTCCACCGTCGCGGGCCTGATGGGACGCAAAACCCTGGATGCCGAGCAAGCCTCCGGTATCGGACTGTTCGTCTGGGACTGGCCACAAGGCCCAGCGCAATTGCCCGAGCGAATAGCCACGTTGGCGACGCTGGGTTTCGCCACGATTGAACCGTACAGTCATCCTGTCGCCGACTTTGCTGCAGCACAGAAATGGCGCGATCACTGGTATCGCTCACCCCTGCCCTTTGCCACTGACGGCGTGGTACTGCGCCAGAGCCAACGACCACCCGCCGAACGCTGGCAGGCTCGCGCTCCGTATTGGGCAGTTGCGTGGAAGTATCCTTTTGCTCAAGCGCTGGCCGAAGTGCGCAAGGTCAACTTCAAGATCGGTCGCACCGGGCGTATCACGCCAGTACTCGAACTCAAACCCGTCATGCTCGATGACCGGGAAATCAAACGGGTCAGCGCCAGTTCCTTCAAACGCTGGCAAGACCTGGATATCCGCCCCGGCGACCAAGTGGCAATCAGCCTCGCCGGCCTGACCATTCCACGGCTCGACAGCGTGGTGCTGCGCGCCGCAGAACGCACAGACCTCAACATCCCCAACGCCGACGACTTCCACGCATTGAGTTGCTGGCATCCCACGCCCGGCTGCGAAAGCCAGTTTCTCGCGCGCCTGACCTGGCTCAGTGGCAAACAAGGGCTGGCGCTGCAACATGTCGGTCGTGGCACTTGGGAGAAACTTTTCGAAACAGGCCGCGTGAACAACCTGCTGGATTGGTTGACCCTCGAGGGGCCGGAGCTTGCTAACATTGCCGGCTTCGGCGAACGCAGCAGCGAACGCCTGATGAACAGCTTTCACAGCGCTCGCCAGCGGCCGTTCGCCCAATGGCTCAAAGCCTTGGGCTTGCCGCCAACCGGTCAGGCACAACTGCCTGATTCGTGGCAGGCGCTGGCACAACGCGACACCGAACAATGGCAGGCCGAAGCCGGTATCGGCCCGGGACGCGCAGCGCAATTAAGCGCATTCTTTCGCGATCCGCAGGTACTGGCCTTGAGCGAAACCCTACATGCCGCCGGAATCGACGGTTTCTGACTACGCAATCCCGGCGCGCCGGGAACCCATCGGTCACTGAGGCGCTCCAACAGCGCAGTGCCGCCCTGACCCGATTGCCTTTGCACATGGAGCTTTTATGAAATTTCTCGCACCGCTCGCCATGCTGACCCTTTGCGGCGTGATGGCCGCCCCTGTCATGGCCGACGAAGACGCCCCGGGCCTGACCGGTTGCGCCGCCAAAAAGCAGGGCATCATGAATCAGATCGAACAGGCCAAGTCGCGCGGCAACGCCGATCAGCAGGCAGGCCTGGAAACGGCCTTGCGTGAAGTGACCGAACACTGCACCGACGCCGGCCTGAAGAAAGAGCGCGAAAACAAGGTGCTCGAAGCCAAACACGAAGTGAGCCAGCGCCAGGCCGATCTCGACAAAGCGATGAAGAAAGGCGACCCGGAGAAGATCAACAAGCGCAAAGACAAACTGGCCGAGTCGCGCAAAGAACTGCAGGATGCGCTGGACGAAATCGATAAGTGATAAGTAATGCGGTGGACTTGATGCCCTCTTCGTCGGATCGCCGCCCGGAGCCGGCTCGCTCCCACAGTTGACCGGGTTGTCTAGGTGAACACCGTCTAATGTGGGAGCGAGCCTGCTCGCGAAGGCGTCAGTTCAGCTACAGAAATCAATGATCGCGAAACTGTTTATGGCAAGCGCTGCAGGCATCTTCAACTTTCTGCACCGCCGGCCCGAGATTGCTGGCCTTGTACGGCTGAACCTGACTGGCGACCACCAATTCACCGGTGGCGGCTTCCAGGGTGCGGGCCATTTCCTGAAACTGCGCCTGCTTCTGCCAGACATCGTCCTTGGCGCTGGTGTGATCTTCTTCGCGAACCTGCGGAAAATGCTTCCACGGTTCATGGGACAACGCATCGAGCTTGACCGCGCCGTCGGCGAACTTCGGCCCGTCGAACGGAATACGCCCACGCAACATGCCGCCCAGGTCTTCGCCGGTTTTGAGCATTTGCTTGAAGATCGTTTTGCGTTGGCCCAACGGAGAATTCGGATCGACACCGCCACAGGCGGACAAGGTCAGACAGGCCAGCAATACAACAGAAATGCTTTTAAGAGTCATGGTGGCTTCAGGTCACGGAATTCGGCGGCCAGTATCCTCGCGTCACCACCAAACACCAATAGCCCTATTAAAATACGGGTTGTTCGAACGCATGGAGCACTCGGGCAACCGGCACAGGAATTACTCCATGAATAGCCGTCTCAAGGCCTGGCGTCACCCGCTGATCGTGACGCTTCCACTGTTGGCGATCCTCGCTGGCTGCACCGGTGGTGACACCGCAAAGCCAAAAACCCATGCACTGGCCACTTATTCCAGCGCCACTTGGGAGGCCTTGCCAGCAGTGTCCGATAGCGATCTGGTCGCCGGTTTCGGTTCGTGGCGCAGCGCCTGCACCCGACTCAAGGCTGATGCGGTCTGGGGCACAACCTGTGCAGCAGCAGCCAATGTGCCGCAGAGCGCCGAAGAGATTCGTGCGTTCCTCAAACAGAATCTCGATGTCTACGGCCTGCGCGCTGAAAACGATAACCCCAACGGTTTGATCACCGGCTACTACGAGCCAGTCTACCCCGGCAGCCTGACGCCCACCGACGTGGCCAACGTGCCGGTGTATGGCGTGCCGGAAGACATGATCATCGTCTCGCTCGACAGCATTTATCCCGAACTCAAAGGCAAACGCCTGCGCGGTCGCCTCGAAGGCCGAGTGCTCAAACCTTACGACGACGCAGCAACCATCGAATCCAAAGGTGTGAAGGCCCCCGTGGTGGCCTACCTGACCGACCCGATGAATCTGCAATTCCTGCAAATTCAAGGCTCCGGACGCGTTCAGACCGAGGACGGCAAACAGCTGCGCATCGCCTACGCCGATCAGAACGGCCACCCGTACCGCCCAATCGGCCGCTGGCTGGTCGAGCAAGGTGAGCTGAAGAAAGAAGACGTGACCATGAACGCGATCAGCAACTGGGCCAAGGCCAATCCGTCGCGCATCCCCGAACTGCTTGGCAGCAACCCGAGCTATGTGTTCTTCACCCGCAATCCGGACAGCAACGAAGGCCCGCGCGGTTCGCTGAACGTACCGTTGACTGCCGGCTACAGCGCGGCGGTGGACCGCAAGGTGATTCCGTTGGGCAGTCTGTTGTGGCTATCAACCACAAAACCGGATGGCACTGCACTGGTCCGCCCGGTGGCGGCGCAGGATACCGGCGGCGCGATTGCCGGCGAGGTTCGCGCGGATCTGTTCTGGGGTACCGGTGATGCGGCCGGGCAACTGGCCGGGGACATGAAGCAGCAGGGGCAGATCTGGATGCTCTGGCCAAAAGGTGCCGCGTTGCCGCAAGTGCCGCAGGTGGCTGATACAGAGAAGAAGTAAGCCTTGGAATCTGCTGAGGTAATCAGATAGCTATCGCGAGCAGGCTCACTCCTACAGGGGAACGCATTCCAAAATGTAGGAGTGAGCCTGCTCGCGATGAGGCCATCAGCAACACCAGTAAAATAATCAGACCGAAACAAAGAAGAACGAAGCAATCAGCCCCATCCCCACAAACCACACCAGCGACCGCAAGATCGCCCAGTCCGCCAGGTAGCAGATGATGTACAGCAGGCGACTGGTGATAAACAGCACCGCCAGCACATTGACCGTCACCAGCTCGGCCGTCCCTACCAGGTGCGCGACGATCACCGCCGCGGCAAACGCCGGGGTCACTTCAAAGCTGTTCAGTTGCGCCGCGTGCGCCCGACGGGCCACACCGTTGAGGCTTTCAAGAAAATCACGCGGATCGTGGTTGTCACTCAGCCGGTAGCCGCCCACGGCTTTTGCCACGCCCGTGCAGATATACGGCAGAAAAATCGCAATCAACACACACCACAGAGCCACCGTCATAACGCCGTCCTTTTTTCGAGTTATAGAATTCGCGAGCGGTCAGAACTTCATTACCAGCATGCCGATCAGCACCAGCCCACAGGCTAAGAGCCGCGGCCGGCCAAAAGGTTCTTTGAGGTAGCGCATGCCGAACAGCACCACCAGAATCACGCTGATTTCACGCAATGCCGCCGCCTCTGCAATCGAGCCCAATTGCATCGCCCACAGCACCAGAGCGTAGCTGGCCAATACGCAGAAGCCCACCGCCAGCCCCAGCTTCCATTGCTCACGCCAGAACTGCATGAACGCCGGACGCTTGGCGACCCACGCCAGCAACGGAAACGGCCAGGCGCTGAGCAGCGTGACCCAGACCAGGTAATCGAGCGGATGCGACCAGCGCCGCAACGCTTGGCCATCGATGTAGGTGTAGCAACCGATACACAGGCCGATCAGCGCCACCACCGGCAGCATCGACCATGGCAAATGCTTGCCGCCACCGCCCTGCCACAACAGACAAACCATGCCCAACGGGATCAGCATGATGCCGAAAATCTGCTGGGTGGTGAGCACTTCACCGGCGAAGATCAAGGTCAGCGCCAGCACTACCAGCGGCGACAAACCGCGCATCAGTGGATAGACCAAGCCGAGATCGCCGACCCGATACGCCTGAATCAGCAGGTAGCGATACAGCAGCTCAAAAGCTGCCGAAGCCAGAATCCACGGCCAGATTTCCATGGGCGGCAAGCTCACGAATGGCAACGCGATGGCCACGACCAGCAGCGCCACAGTGTCCATGCACGCCACCACCAGCAGCCGCTCGGCGCTGAACTTGATTAACGTATTCCACGTCGCATGCAACAGCGCCGCCATCAATACCAACCCCGTCGCCAGCACGTCTTACCCCTTATTTTTATGAGTCCCCATGTAGGAGCTGCCGCAGGCTGCGATCTTTTGATTCTGATTTTTAACAGCAAGATCAAAAGATCGTCCGAACGCGGCCCGAGCCTGCGGCAGCCCCTACAGTGAATCGTCGAATAGTCAGATTATTGATTCGCGATGTGTCAGCAGCTGTTTATACTGCAAGCGACCACGCCGCACTCAGTTGCGCACAGAAAAATTCCAATAACTCTTGCCTGCACCGCCTCTTTTCGAAAGCGGTCGTCGGCCTGCGTATGCCTGATCAAAGCGTCAAGACTACCGACAGAGACCTTGCGCATGCCACTCGCCTTGCTTGCCCTCGCTGTTGCCGCATTCGGCATCGGCACCACTGAATTCGTCATCATGGGCCTGCTGCCCGATGTTGCCCGCGACCTCGCTGTGAGCATTCCTCACGCGGGTCTGCTGATCACCGGATACGCGCTGGGCGTGGTGTTCGGCGCGCCGATCCTGGCGATCGGCACCGCGAACATGCCGCGCAAAGCGACATTGCTGGGCATGACGCTGATGTTCATCCTTGGCAACGTGCTCTGCGCCCTGGCGCCGAACTACGCGACGCTGATGGCCGCTCGCGTTGTCACCGCCCTCTGTCACGGCGCGTTCTTTGGCATTGGCTCGGTGGTCGCCGCCGGACTGGTCGCGCCGAACAAACGTGCCCAAGCCATTGCGATGATGTTCACCGGCCTGACATTGGCCAACGTCCTCGGCGTGCCATTGGGCACAGCGCTCGGGCAATACGCCGGCTGGCGTTCGACCTTCTGGGCGGTGTCGGTGATCGGCTTAATCGCAGCCTTGGCGCAGTGGCTGTGGCTGCCGAAACACATCCCCATGGACAAGGCCAACCTCGCCAGCGAATTCAAGGTGCTGGGCAAGGTCAACGTCCTGCTGGCACTGGGCATGAGCGTGCTGGCCTCGACCAGCCTGTTCAGCGTGTTCACCTACATCGCGCCGATCCTGCAGGACATCACCGGCGTCAGCCCGCATGGAGTGACGGTGATGTTGCTGTTGTTCGGCGTCGGTTTGACCGGTGGCAGCATGCTCGGTGGGCGTCTGGCTGATAGCCGTTTGTTGCCGTCGCTGGTCGGTGTGGCCCTGGCGGTGGTGGTGATTCTGGCGGCGTTCAGCCAGACCAGCCGTTCGGTGGTGCCGGCGGCGATCACCTTGGTGCTGTGGGGGATTTCCGCTTTTGCGCTGTGCCCGATTCTGCAATTGCTGATCATCGATCAGGCCCATGAAGCGCCGAACCTCGGTTCGACGTTGAACCAGAGCGCTTTCAACCTCGGTAATGCCGCGGGTGCGTGGATCGGCGGGTTGGTGGTTGCCAGTGGTGCAGATCTGGCGGATTTGCCGTGGACCGGGGCACTGGTCGGCGTGCTGACGGTGCTGACGGCACTTTTCTTTATCTATCTGCAACGTCGTGAAGCGGCTGCGGTCAATGTGTCCGGCTAATCGGGTTTAGCCTGCAAGAGCCCTCACCCTAGCCCTCTCCCAGTGGGAGAGGGGACTGACCGTGTTGAGTGTTCGAGTTACATCGACCTGAAATTTCGAGCCGAACTCAGGCCCTGAAAGACTTGAAGATCTGCTCCCTTTCCCCCTCTCCCTAAGGGAGAGGGCTGGGGTGAGGGGGCTCTTGATCTCATCACACCATCAACTGTGTCCCGATCCTGACTCAACCCATCCAACCCCTGCACCAACGATTCGGTGCGCTATCTTTCCACCCTCATCCAAAGGACCCCGGATGCTTGAACTTGTCGCCGCTTTCATCTGCCTCACCACCCTCCTGACTTTCGTCAACTTCCGCTTCATCGGCCTGCCGCCGACCATCGGCGTGATGGTCACCGCTCTGCTGTTCTCGCTGATCCTGCAAGGCCTGAGCGTGCTCGGTTACCCCGGTCTCGAAGAACGCGTGCAGCAACTGATCGGCCAGATCGACTTCGGCGATCTGCTGATGAACTGGATGCTGTCGTTCCTGCTGTTCGCCGGCGCCCTGCACGTCAACCTCAATGATCTGCGCAGCTACCGCTGGCCCATCGGCCTGCTGGCGACCTTCGGTGTGTTGATTGCCACCACGGTGATCGGCAGCCTCGCCTATTACATTTTTGCCCTGTTCGGCTGGCACGTGAGCTTCTTGTATTGCCTGCTGTTCGGCGCGCTGATTTCGCCGACCGACCCGATTGCGGTGCTCGGTGTGCTGCGTACCGCCAACGCCTCGAAGCCGCTGAAAACCACCATCGTCGGCGAGTCGCTGTTCAACGACGGCACAGCTGTTGTGGTGTTCACCGTATTGCTGGGCATCGCCCAACTCGGCGAAACCCCGACCGTCAGCGCCACGGCGATGTTGTTTGTTCATGAAGCCATCGGCGGCGTGCTGTTTGGCGGTCTGATCGGTTACCTGGTCTATCGGATGATCAAAAGCGTCGAGCAGCATCAGATCACTGTGATGCTGACCTTGGCGCTGGTCATTGGTGGTTCGGCGATGGCCACCGAGATTCATGTTTCGGCACCGATCGCGATGGTGGTGGCCGGTCTGATCATCGGCAACGTCGGGCGCAATCTGGCGATGAACGACATGACCCGCCGTTATCTGGACGGTTTCTGGGAATTGCTCGATGACATGCTCAACGCGCTGCTGTTCGCGCTGATCGGTATGGAACTGTTGCTGCTGCCATTCAACTGGCTGCACATGGCAGCGGCAGGTTTGCTGGCGGTGGCGATTCTGCTCTCGCGCCTGCTCACCGTGGCCCCGGCGATTCTGCTGCTGCGCCGCTGGCGGACAGTGCCGGCCGGCACCATCCGGATTTTGACCTGGGGTGGTTTGCGCGGCGGTGTCTCGGTGGCGCTGGCGCTGGCCCTGCCGCTGGGCCCGGAGCGCGATCTGCTGCTCAGCATCACTTACATCGTGGTGCTGTCGTCGATCCTGTTGCAGGGTCTGACCATCGGCAAACTGGTCAAACACGCGACTCGCAACGAGCCCGCGACCACCAGCGAACCCGCTCACCACTGATCATTTTTTGATCTGCTGCGGATCAGGTTTCTCGGCCTGATCCGCCGTTTCCTTCGGCGCCCCGCTCTCACTGCGGATCTGCGCATGGCTGATCAGCGCAAAGATAAAGCTGCCGCCAATGATGTTCCCCGCCAGCGTGGGACCTGCGAAGACCATCCAGAAATCACTCCACGGCAACTCGCCGGCGAACACCAGATACGACACCTCGGCCGAACCCACCACGATGTGAGTGAAGTCGCCGAGCGCCATCAGGTAGGTGATGAGGATAATGATCCACATCTTCGCGCTCTCCATGGACGGAATCATCCAGACCATGGTGGCGATCATCCAGCCAGACACGATGCCTTTGGCGAACATCTGGCTGGCGTGGTTTTCCATGACCTTGCGGCCGATTTCAAGGAAGGCAACGTCGGTCTTGCTGTCGAAAATCGGTAGTTCGAGCATCACGTACGCGACCAGAATCGTGCCGCACAGGTTGCCGACGAGCACCACCGTCCACAGGCGGATCAGCCGGCCGAAGTTTTGCAGGGTCGGCTTGGTCATGACCGGCAGCACGGCGGTCAGGGTGTTTTCGGTGAACAGTTGCTGACGGGCGAGGATCACCGCGAGGAAACCTGCGCAGTAGCCGAAGCTGGCGATCACTTTGAATTCATCGCCCTCGGGCAGGCGCGAATTGAGCAGGCCCATGCCCATCAGTGACAGGCCCATGGTCAGCCCTGCCGCCAGCGCCGACCACCAGAGTGCGGCAATGCTGCGCTCCAGTTCCTGATCGCCTTGAGAGCGGATGATTTCGTGCAGAACGGCCGCGCGGGGCGGCTGGTTTTTCTCGACTTCGTGCTGTTCTTTGGCCGAGAGGTCGGGGGTCTTGCCGTCGGTGGGAGTGGTCATGGCGTGGGAACCGTGGGGGTGGTGTTTACCTACGACCCCGGCGGTTCATGGCTGTTCAGTGGGCAGATGATTCTTCGCTGACTGAACAGCCGCATTCGCGAGCAAGCTCGCTCCCACAGGTACAGCGTGATCTATGTGGGAGTGAGCTTGCTCGCGAAGAAAGCACCGCCGATGTTATTTGGTGACCAACTCATCTTCCTGGAACTGATCTTTCACATATTTGATTTCAGTGCGGCCATGCGGTGCCGGCAAGCCGTCTTCACCGAGGTTCACAAATACCATCTTCTCAACGGTCAGAATGCTCTTGCGAGTGATCTTGTTGCGCACTTCACAAGTCAGGGTGATCGAGGTGCGGCCGAACTCGGTGGCGGTGATGCCCAGTTCGATGATGTCGCCCTGGCGCGAGGCGCTGACGAAGTTGATTTCGGAAATGTACTTGGTCACCACGCGCTGATTGCCCAACTGCACGATGGCGTAAATTGCCGCTTCCTCGTCGATCCAGCGCAGCAGGCTGCCGCCGAACAGGGTGCCGTTGGGGTTGAGGTCTTCGGGTTTTACCCATTTGCGGGTGTGGAAATTCATCTTCACTCCTGAGTGTCTTGCCGAACGATGGACGGTATCTTGGCAGACTGAGCGGTCAGGCTCCATGCGGCTTCGACTATGGTCGTCATTAACGATCTTCATCTGGCCGACAGAAACCCTTTGGAAGATCAGTCTAGACGGCTATAATCGCCACCGTTTCAAAACGGTCATCTTCAATTGATACCGTTTTCCCGCCACCTGTCCGAGGGGCGCTGCAGCAGGTTCAACCTGTCAGGCTCGGATGGGGCGTTGACCGGCCTTAGGCTGGACACTAAACGCACAACGGCGCCCATTCGCATACATTACGAATGGAGGCTCTTCATGAGCGCTGTTATCACGCCTGCAGATTTTAACGATTACAAAGTTGCCGACATGTCCCTGGCTGCCTGGGGCCGTCGCGAAACCATCATCGCCGAATCGGAAATGCCGGCTCTGATGGGTCTGCGTCGCAAGTACTCCGGCGAACAGCCGTTGAAAGGCGCCAAGATCCTCGGCTGCATCCACATGACCATTCAGACTGCCGTGCTGATCGAAACCCTGGTTGCCCTGGGTGCCGAAGTACGCTGGTCGTCGTGCAACATTTTCTCGACTCAGGATCAGGCTGCTGCCGCTATCGCTGCTGCCGGTATCCCGGTTTTCGCCTGGAAAGGCGAAACTGAAGAAGAGTATGAGTGGTGCCTGGAACAAACCATCCTGAAGGATGGCCAGCCATGGGACGCCAACATGATCCTCGACGACGGCGGCGACCTGACCCAGCTGCTGCACGACAAGTACCCACAAGTACTGGATCGCGTTCACGGCGTGACCGAAGAAACCACCACCGGCGTACACCGTCTGCTGGACATGCTGGCCAAGGGCGAGCTGAAAATCCCGGCCATCAACGTCAACGACTCGGTGACCAAGTCCAAGAACGACAACAAGTACGGCTGCCGTCACAGCCTGAACGACGCGATCAAGCGTGGTACCGACCACCTGCTGTCCGGCAAGCAAGCGCTGGTCATCGGTTACGGTGACGTGGGCAAGGGTTCGGCTCAGTCCCTGCGTCAGGAAGGCATGATCGTTAAAGTCTCCGAAGTTGACCCGATCTGCGCCATGCAAGCGTGCATGGACGGTTTCGAACTGGTTTCGCCGTTCATCGACGGTATCAACGACGGCACCGAAGCAAGCATCGACAAAGCGCTGCTGGGCAAGATCGACCTGATCGTGACCACTACCGGTAACGTCAACGTTTGCGACGCGAACATGCTCAAAGCTCTGAAGAAGCGCGCTGTTGTCTGCAACATCGGTCACTTCGACAACGAAATCGACACCGCTTTCATGCGCAAGAACTGGGCATGGGAAGAAGTGAAGCCGCAGGTACACAAGATCCACCGTACCGGCCCGGGCGCTTTCGACGCTCAGAACGACGACTACCTGATCCTGCTGGCCGAAGGCCGTCTGGTTAACCTGGGTAACGCCACTGGTCACCCGAGCCGCATCATGGACGGTTCGTTCGCCAACCAGGTTCTGGCGCAGATCTTCCTGTTCGGCCAGAAGTACGCCGACCTGTCGCCAGCCCAGAAAGCCGAGCGCCTGACCGTTGAAGTACTGCCGAAGAAACTCGACGAAGAAGTGGCCCTGGAAATGGTTCGCGGCTTCGGCGGCGTGGTTACTCAACTGACCAAGCAACAGGCTGACTACATCGGCGTGACCGTCGAAGGCCCGTTCAAGCCGCACGCTTACCGCTACTAAGATAAGAGCAGCTGCGAGCTTTAAGCTTCAAGCGGCAAGCGAGGTCAAAAGCCGGACTTGCCGTGCAAAGCGTGAGGCTCTGCCCCTATTTCAAAACAGTGTCAGGCAGCAGGCTCCAGGCACAAGAGACAAGCGCACCTCCGCTTCTCTTGCAGCTTGAAGCTTGCCGCTTGTAGCTGGAGGTCCCCTCCGATGTCCCAAGACCGTCGCTACAGCTTCGAGTTCTTCCCGACCAAGACCGATGCTGGGCATGAAAAACTGCTCGCCACTGCGCGTCAGCTGGCCACTTACAACCCCGACTTCTTTTCCTGCACCTATGGCGCTGGTGGTTCGACCCGTGATCGCACCCTCAACACCGTTCTGCAACTGGAAAGCGAAGTCAAAGTACCGGCCGCACCGCACCTGTCGTGCGTCGGCGACAGCAAGGACGACCTGCGCGGCCTGCTGAACGAGTACAAGGCGGCCGGCATCAAGCGCATCGTTGCCCTGCGTGGTGACCTACCGTCCGGCATGGGCATGACCAGCGGCGAGCTGCGTCACGCCAATGAGCTGGTTGAATTCATTCGTGAAGAAACCGGTGACCATTTCCACATCGAAGTTGCCGCTTACCCGGAGATGCATCCGCAAGCACGCAACTACGAAGACGATCTGGCCAACTTCGTGCGCAAGGCTCGCGCCGGCGCCGACAGCGCGATCACCCAGTACTTCTTCAACGCCGACAGCTACTTCTACTTTGTCGACCGTTTGCAGGCGCAGGGTGTCGATCTGCCGATCGTGCCGGGGATCATGCCGATCACCAACTACAGCAAACTCGCGCGCTTCTCCGATGCCTGCGGTGCGGAAATCCCGCGCTGGATCCGCAAGCAACTGGAAGCCTACGGCGATGACACACAAAGCATTCAGCGCTTTGGTGAGCAAGTCGTCAGCGAGATGTGCGAACGCCTGTTGCAGGGCGGCGCACCGGGGCTGCATTTCTATTCCATGAACCAGGCTGAGCCTAGTCTGGCGATCTGGAATAACCTGAAGTTGCCGCGTTGAAGCAGCGGCAAGCTTCAAGCTGAAAGTGACAAGCAAGATCAAGAGATCGCAGCCTTCGACAGCTCCTACATTGAGATTTCGTATCCCGTGCAGGAGCTGCCGAAGGCTGCGATCTTTTGCTTTTAAAGCCCCGAAACAGAGCTTGTGCCGGCACTTTCTGGCTCTTTCGCGTTTCTCGTCGTAATCTCAAGCCATGCCTTTGATCACGCAGTTATTCGCCGTGCTGGTTTTTGCTTGCCTGAGCTTCGCCGCTCGAGGCGAGAAACTGCGTATTGTCACCGAGCCATGGGCGCCTTACGTCTATGAAGAGAACGGTAAGAACCTCGGACTGGATTACGAAACCACAGCCATCGTCTTCAAACGGCTGGGCATAGAAGTCGAATGGCAATTCCTGCCGTGGAAGCGCTGTCTGTCGATGCTTGAAACCGGGCAGGCCGATGGAGCTCTGGATATCTTCCACAGCGCTGAGCGCGACGCCACCCTGCTCTACCCAAGCGAGCCGCTGTCGGACGTCGAGTTCGTGATGTTCTACGCCAACGACCGGCCGCACCCGTTCAGCAAACTCGAAGAACTCAAAGGCCTGACCATCGGCACTTCGCCGGGTTATCTGTATAGCCCCGACTTCAGCGAATCAACATTGTTTACCCGTGAGCCGGCCCCGACCCACGAAGCCAACTTCGGCAAACTGGTGCGTGGCCGAATCGATTTGCTGATCACTGATCGCCGCGTCGGTCAGCATTTGCTCGATGAGCTGAATATTCGCGATCAGATCACTGAAAACCCTACCGTTATTAGCCGTCAGAGCCAGTTTCTCGCGGTTCGGCGCAATGCCGGCATGGATTTACTGGTGCAGCGGTTTGGCGCCGAGCTCAAGCGATTCAAGCGCGAACCGGCTTACGCCGAGCTGAGCGCACGCTACGGCGCCGCACCCGCCGGTAGCCCTTCACTGAACTCAGCCACGGCCACCAGCAAAACCGTTGAGCAGCAGGAAAGCAGCGCGCAGTGATTGCTCTGTTATACTCCGGCGTTCCCGCCAGGCTCACGCCCGGACGCCCGGAACCGTAACAGGCCTCTCGACCCGCTACAGCGCAGCTTTGCAGCCCGCGCGAGCGCTCCAGACGTGCCTTCGGAACCGCAGCAGGACCGGACGGGATTGCGTCCTCTTAAACGCCATTCGCGCCAGGCAAGACTCCCATTGGGCCAAGCCCTAACTAAAACAGGATTACTCATGTCCTTTGCTTCCCTCGGTCTCTCCGAGGCTTTAGTCCGCGCCATCGAAGATGCGGGCTATACCGAGCCTACTCCGGTGCAACAGCGGGCTATTCCCGCCGTGTTGCAAGGTCGCGACCTGATGGTTGCGGCACAGACAGGTACCGGTAAAACCGGCGGTTTCGCCCTTCCGATCCTGGAGCGGTTGTTCCCCAACGGTCACCCGGACAAATCCCAGCGTCATGGCCCGCGCCAACCGCGCGTACTGGTCCTGACCCCGACCCGCGAACTCGCGGCCCAGGTTCACGAGAGCTTCAAGATCTACGCCCGTGACCTGAAATTCGTCAGCGCGTGCATCTTCGGCGGTGTCGGCATGAACCCGCAGGTTCAGGCCATGTCCCGTGGCGTCGACGTGCTCGTTGCCTGCCCGGGTCGTTTGCTCGATCTGTGCGGCCAGGGCAGCGTTGATCTGTCCCACGTGGAAATCCTCGTCCTCGACGAAGCCGACCGCATGCTCGACATGGGTTTTGTGCACGACGTGAAGAAAGTCCTCGCGCGCCTGCCGTCCAAGCGTCAGAACCTGCTGTTCTCGGCGACGTTCTCCAAGGACATCACCGACCTCGCCGGCAAGCTGCTGCACAACCCGGAACGCATCGAAGTCACGCCGCCGAACACCACGGTCGAGCGCATCGAACAACGCGTCTTCCGTCTGCCGGCCAGCCACAAGCGTGCACTGCTGGCGCACCTGATCACCGCTGGCGCCTGGGAACAGGTGCTGGTGTTCACCCGCACCAAGCACGGCGCCAACCGTCTGGCCGAGTACCTGGACAAGCACGGCCTGCCGGCTGTGGCGATCCACGGTAACAAGAGCCAAAACGCGCGCACCAAAGCGCTGGCCGACTTCAAGGCCAACCAGGTGCGCATCCTTGTTGCCACCGACATCGCCGCACGCGGTCTGGACATCGATCAGTTGCCACACGTGGTCAACTTCGAACTGCCGAACGTCGATGAAGATTACGTGCACCGTATCGGCCGTACTGGCCGTGCCGGTCGTTCGGGCGAGGCGATTTCGCTGGTCGCGCCGGACGAAGAAAAACTGCTGAAAAGCATCGAACGCATGACCAAGCAGAAAATCGCCGACGGCGACCTGATGGGCTTCGATTCGAGCACCATTGAAGCCGAGAAGCCGGAAGTGCGTGAGCGTCCGGACGTGCGCAACCCGCGCAATCCACGTGGCCCACGCGGCGACGGGCCGAATGGCGGCGGCGGTGGCGGCGGTCGTAAAGACAAAGGCAAGGACAAGGGCAAGGAAAAACCGGCCGGTGAACGTGGCGAGCGTCCTGCCCGTCAGCAGAAGCCGCGCGAAGGCACTCCAGCCCGCGAACAGCGCCCGAGCCAACCGCCACGTGCGGCGGCTGATCGTGCACCGGACGAGTTCCTCGACGACGATGTGGATAACTTCGGCAACCGCGTTGACTACGTGCCCAAGCCTGCCCCGGCTGGCGGTCGCGGCCGTCGTCCAGGCGCACCGGCTCAAGGTGCTGGCGCAGGTTCGGGCGCACCACGCGGCGGTCAGTCGCAGGGTCGTCAGAACGGTCCGCGCAACAGCAACGGCTCGAGCACCGGCACCCCGCCAGCCAAACGCAGCGGTGGCCCGCGCAACGGCGCACCGCGTGATGGTCAGTCGGGTCGTCGCGACGATTCCGCTTCGTCTTCGCGCAACCGCCGTCCGGCCCGTGACGATCAGCCACGCAGCGAGCCAGCCGTGCAGAACCCGCGCAGCAACGGCCCGAAGATCATGCACAAGGAATCGAAAGCCGACCGCTTCCCGACGCCTGAGCAGCTCGATCAACTGCCAAGCCGCCCGCGTGGCGAGAAACCAGCGCTGCTGACCCGCAATCGCTGAGTTAACGCCGCCCTAAAAGATGCCCCGCCTCGAAAGAGCCGGGGCATTTTTTTGCCGCAGCGAATACCCCTGAATCACCGCATATCCCCTGTGGGAGCGAGCCTGCTCGCGAAAGCGGTCATTCAGCCAACATCATTGCT
>NZ_JBSVXS010000051.1:0-36531 GCF_054070155.1 Pseudomonas sp. SDT291_1_S447 | reverse complement strand
GTGTCAGCCAGTACATTCAGCGACTGACTCACCGCTATCGCGAGCAGGCTCACTCCTACAAATGATCTGTGTCCGACGTAGGATCGTGGAAACAAAAACGCCCGGCATTTAGCCGGGCGTTTTTTATGGTGTGGCGATCACTCGTGATACTGCGCCGACAATTCATGCACCGCGCGCAGGAATGCACCGGCGTGCTCCGGATCAACCTCAGGCGTGATGCCATGGCCGAGGTTGAACACGTGACCGCTGCCCTTACCGTAGCTGGCCAGAATGCGCCCGACTTCAGTGCGGATCGCTTCCGGTTTGGCGTAGAGCACGGTCGGGTCCATGTTGCCTTGCAGGGCAACCTTGTCGCCAACGCGGGCGCGGGCGTTACCGATGTCGCAGGTCCAGTCCAGGCCCAGTGCGTCAGCACCTGCGTCGGCGATGCTTTCCAGCCACAGGCCGCCATTTTTGGTGAAGAGGATCACCGGCACCTTGCGCCCGTCGTGCTCGCGGATCAGGCCGCTGACGATTTTCTTCATGTAGGCCAGCGAGAACTCCTGATACGCCGCCGCCGACAGGTTGCCGCCCCAGGTATCGAAGATCTGCACCGCTTGCGCGCCGGCCATGATCTGGCCGTTGAGGTACGAGGTCACCGACTGCGCCAGTTTATCCAGCAGCAGGTGCATGGCCTGCGGGTTGTCGTAGAGCATCGCTTTGGTCTTGCGGAAGTCTTTCGACGAGCCGCCTTCGACCATGTAGGTCGCCAGGGTCCACGGGCTGCCGGAGAAGCCGATCAACGGCACACGACCATTCAGCTCGCGACGAATGGTGCTGACCGCGTCCATCACGTAGCCAAGGTCTTTGTGCGGATCCGGGATCGGCAGGGCTTCGATATCGGCCAGGGTGCTGACGACTTTCTTGAAGCGCGGGCCTTCACCGGTCTCGAAGTACAGGCCTTGGCCCATGGCATCGGGGATGGTGAGGATGTCGGAAAACAGGATCGCCGCGTCCAGTTGTGGATAGCGGTCGAGCGGTTGCATCGTGACTTCGCAGGCGAATTCCGGATTCATGCACAGGCTCATGAAATCACCTGCGTGGGCGCGGCTGGCGCGGTATTCCGGCAGGTAGCGGCCGGCCTGACGCATCATCCACACCGGGGTGACGTCTACGGGTTGCTTGAGCAGGGCGCGGAGGAAACGGTCGTTCTTCAGGGCAGTCATGTCGGCATCCGGAAAAAAAGTGCGGGCATTTTCTCAGAGCGCGACGCAAAAGGCACGGATGCAGGTCAGCCTTTTGTCTATCGGGTCAATTTATTGCATTGGAATGCTGATTTTGCAGCACCACAAAACAACTGTAGGAGTGAGCCTGCTCGCGATAGCGGTGCTTCAGTCAATGCATCAGGTGACTGATCTACCGTCATCGCGAGCAGGCTCACTCCTACAGGGAATTGCGTCGCTTGTTTAGACGCCCAAGTAATCGAGGATCCCTTCAGCCGCATTACGGCCTTCGAAGATTGCCGTCACCACCAGGTCGGAACCGCGCACCATGTCGCCACCGGCAAAGATTTTCGGGTTGCTGGTCTGGTGCTTGTACTGACCTTGCTCAGGCGCAACGACGCGGCCCTGGCTGTCGGTCTGGATCTCGAACTGTTCGAACCACGGTGCTGGGCTCGGGCGGAAACCGAAGGCGATAACCACGGCGTCGGCCGGGATGATCTCTTCGGAGCCCGGAATCGGCTCAGGGCTGCGACGGCCACGGGCGTCCGGTTCGCCGAGACGGGTCTCGACCACTTTGACGCCTTCGACCTTGTCCTCACCGACAATGGCGATCGGCTGGCGGTTATAGAGGAATTTCACGCCTTCTTCCTTGGCGTTCTTCACCTCTTTGCGCGAGCCGGGCATGTTCGCTTCGTCACGACGATAAGCGCAGGTCACCGACTTGGCACCCTGACGGATCGACGTGCGGTTGCAGTCCATCGCCGTGTCGCCGCCGCCGAGTACCACAACCTTCTTGGCTTTCATGTCGACGAAATCTTCCGGCGACTTTTCAAAGCCCAGGTTGCGGTTGACGTTGGCGATCAGGAAGTCCAGTGCGTCATAAACGCCCGGCAGATCCTCACCGGCAAAACCGCCCTTCATGTAGGTGTAGGTGCCCATGCCCATGAACACTGCATCGTATTCGGCGAGCAGTTGTTCCATGGTCACGTCTTTGCCGACTTCGGTATTCAGACGGAACTCGATGCCCATGCCGGTGAAGACTTCGCGGCGATTGCTCAGCACGGTCTTTTCCAGCTTGAACTCGGGGATGCCGAAGGTCAGCAAGCCACCGATTTCCGGGTTCTTGTCGAACACCACCGGGGTCACGCCGCCGCGTACCAGCACGTCGGCACAGCCCAGACCCGCCGGGCCCGCACCGATGATCGCGACACGTTTGCCGGTCGGTTTGACCTTGGACATGTCCGGGCGCCAGCCCATGGCGAACGCGGTGTCGGTGATGTACTTCTCGACCGAACCGATGGTCACAGCGCCGAAGCCGTCGTTGAGGGTGCAGGCACCCTCGCACAGACGATCCTGCGGACAGACCCGGCCGCAGACTTCCGGCAGGGTGTTGGTCTGGTGCGACAGCTCGGCGGCCTGAAGGATGTTGCCTTCGGCCACCAATTTGAGCCAGTTGGGAATGAAGTTGTGCACCGGGCACTTCCATTCGCAATACGGGTTGCCGCAACCCAGGCAGCGGTGGGCCTGGTCGGCCGACTGCTGGGGTTTGAACGGTTCGTAGATTTCGACGAACTCTTTCTTGCGTTGACGCAACAGTTTCTTCTTCGGATCTTTGCGCCCGACATCGATGAATTGAAAGTCGTTACTGAGACGTTCGGCCATCTTCAAAACCTCTTACACGACAGCTCCAAGCTACAAGCTTCAAGCTGCAAGAAAATCACATTAGTCCGTTACAGCGCGCACTGGCTCCAGCTTGCCGCTTGAAGCCAGTGGCTTGCAGCTGCGCCGTTATTGCGGACTCGCACGAGTACTGGAGAGCAGAGATTTCAAACTCGCCGCCTTCGGTTTGACCAGCCAGAAACGGCGCAAGTAGTCATCGAGGTTTTCGGCGAGTTCACGACCCCACTCGCTGTCGGTTTCCGCGACGTACTCGTTCAGCACGTTTTGCAGGTGGCTGCGATAGGCTTCCATCGCCTCGCCGCTGATCCGCTGGATTTCCACCAGTTCATGGTTGACCCGGTCAACGAAGGTGTTGTCCTGGTCGAGCACGTAGGCGAAACCACCGGTCATGCCAGAGCCGAAGTTGTAACCGGTCTTGCCCAGAACGCAGACGAAACCACCGGTCATGTACTCACAGCAGTGATCGCCAGTGCCTTCCACGACCGTGTGGGCACCGGAGTTACGCACGGCGAAACGCTCGCCTGCGGTGCCAGCGGCGAACAGCTTGCCGCCCGTGGCGCCGTACAGGCAGGTGTTGCCGATGATGGCGCTGTCCTGAGTTTTGTAAACGCTGCCCTTCGGCGGCACGATGGTCAGCTTGCCGCCGGTCATGCCTTTGCCGACGTAGTCGTTGGCATCGCCTTCGAGGTACATGTTCAGACCGCCGGCGTTCCACACGCCGAAGCTCTGACCCGCCGTCCCTTTGAAGCGGAAGGTGATCGGTGCTTTCGCCATGCCTTGGTTGCCGTGCTTACGGGCGATTTCGCCAGAGATCCGCGCGCCGATCGAACGATCGCAGTTGCAGATGTCCAGGTCGAACTCGGCGCCGCTCATGTCGTTGATCGCCGACGAAGCCATCTCGACCATTTTCTCGGCCAGCAGACCTTGGTCGAACGGCGGGTTGCGCTCAACGCCGCAGAACTGTGGCTTGTCTGCCGGGATGTGATCGCTGCCCAACAGCGGCGTCAGGTCCAGGTGGTTTTGCTTGGCGGTCTGGCCCTCGAGGATTTCCAGCAGATCGGTGCGACCGATCAGCTCTTCGAGGGAGCGCACGCCGAGCTTGGCCAGCCACTCACGGGTTTCTTCGGCGACGTAGGTGAAGAAATTCACCACCATGTCGACGGTACCGATGTAGTGATCCTTGCGCAGCTTCTCGTTCTGCGTCGCAACGCCGGTGGCGCAGTTGTTCAAGTGGCAGATGCGCAGGTATTTGCAGCCCAGCGCGATCATTGGCGCAGTACCGAAGCCGAAGCTTTCAGCGCCGAGAATCGCTGCCTTGATCACGTCGAGGCCGGTTTTCAGGCCGCCGTCGGTCTGCACCCGGACTTTGCCGCGCAGGTCGTTGCCGCGCAGGGTCTGGTGGGTTTCAGCGAGGCCGAGTTCCCACGGTGCACCGGCGTACTTGATCGAGGTGAGCGGCGAAGCACCGGTACCACCGTCGTAGCCGGAGATGGTGATCAAGTCCGCATAGGCCTTGGCCACACCGGCGGCGATGGTGCCGACGCCTGCTTCAGCCACCAGCTTCACCGAAACCAGTGCCTTCGGGTTGACCTGCTTGAGGTCGAAAATCAGCTGCGACAAGTCTTCGATCGAATAGATGTCGTGGTGCGGCGGCGGCGAAATCAGGGTTACGCCCGGCACTGCGTAACGCAGCTTGGCGATCAGACCGTTGACCTTGCCGCCCGGCAGTTGCCCGCCCTCGCCCGGCTTGGCGCCCTGCGCGACTTTGATCTGCAGCACTTCGGCGTTGACCAGGTATTCCGGGGTTACCCCGAAACGGCCAGTCGCAACCTGCTTGATTTTCGAACTCTTGATGGTGCCGTAACGCGCCGGGTCTTCACCACCTTCGCCGGAGTTGGAACGCGCGCCGAGGCGGTTCATGGCTTCGGCCAGGGCTTCGTGAGCTTCCGGCGACAGTGCGCCCAGCGAGATACCGGCGGAGTCGAAGCGCTTGAGCACCGATTCCAGCGGTTCGATTTCACTGATGTCCAGCGGCGTGTCGAGGGTCTTGACCTTGAACAGGTCGCGAATCATCGACACAGGACGGTTGTCCACCAGCGAGGTGTATTCCTTGAACTTGGCGTAGTCGCCCTGCTGCACAGCGGCTTGCAGGGTGTTGACCACGTCCGGGTTGTAGGCGTGATATTCGCCACCGTGGACGAACTTCAGCAGACCGCCCTGCTGGATCGGCTTGCGCGGGCTCCAGGCTTCGGCGGCAAGTGCCTTCTGCTCGGCTTCGATGTCGACGAAACGCGCACCCTTGATGCGGCTCGGCACGCCACGGAAGCTCAGGTCGCAAACTTCTTCGGACAGGCCGATGGCTTCGAACAGCTGCGCACCACGGTACGAAGCGATGGTCGAGATACCCATCTTCGAGAGGATCTTCAGCAGACCTTTGGTGATGCCTTTGCGGTAGTTCTTGAACACCTCGTAGAGATCGCCCAGTACTTCACCGGTACGGATCAGGTCGCCCAGCACTTCGTACGCGAGGAACGGATAGACCGCCGAAGCGCCGAAACCGATCAGCACCGCGAAGTGATGCGGGTCACGGGCGGTCGCGGTTTCAACAAGGATGTTGGAATCGCAACGCAGGCCTTTTTCGGTCAGGCGGTGGTGCACGGCACCGGTGGCCAGCGAGGCGTGGATCGGCAGCTTGCCCGGAGCGATATGGCGGTCGCTCAGAACGATCTGGGTACGCCCGGCGCGTACGGCTTCTTCAGCCTGATCGGCAACGTTGCGGATGGCCGCTTCGAGGCCGACGCTTTCGTCGTAGTTGAGGTCGATGATCTGCCGCTCGAAACCCGGGCGGTCGAGGTTCATCAGCGAACGCCACTTGGCCGGGGAAATGACCGGCGAGCTGAGGATCACGCGCGAAGCGTGTTCCGGCGACTCCTGGAAAATGTTGCGCTCGGCACCGAGGCAGATTTCCAGCGACATCACGATCGCTTCACGCAGCGGGTCGATCGGCGGGTTGGTAACCTGCGCGAACTGCTGGCGGAAATAGTCGTACGGCGTGCGCACGCGCTGCGACAGCACGGCCATCGGCGTGTCGTCGCCCATCGAGCCCACGGCTTCGTAGCCTTGTTCGCCGAGTGGACGCAGGACCTGATCACGCTCTTCGAACGTGACCTGATACATCTTCATGTATTGCTTGAGCTGATCGACGTCGTAGAACGCCGAGCCGTGGTCGTTGTCTTCCATGGTCGCCTGAATGCGCAGAGCGTTCTTGCGCAGCCATTGCTTGTACGGATGACGGGACTTCAGGCGGTTGTCGATCGCATCGGTGTCGAGGATCTGCCCGGTTTCGGTGTCCACCGCGAAGATCTGGCCCGGGCCGACACGGCCCTTGGCAATCACTTCTTCAGGCTTGTAGTCCCACACGCCGATTTCCGAGGCGAGGGTGATGAAACCGTTGGTGGTGGTGACCCAGCGCGCCGGACGCAGACCGTTACGGTCGAGCAGGCACACCGCGTAACGACCGTCGGTCATTACTACGCCAGCCGGGCCGTCCCACGGCTCCATGTGCATCGAGTTGTACTCGTAGAACGCACGCAGATCCGGGTCCATGGTTTCGACGTTCTGCCACGCCGGCGGAATGATCATCCGCACGCCACGGAACAGGTCGATGCCACCGGTGACCATCAACTCGAGCATGTTGTCCATGCTCGAGGAGTCGGAACCGACACGGTTGACCAGCGGGCCGAGCTCTTCCAGATCCATCAGATCGTTGCTGAACTTGGTCCGACGGGCCTGCGCCCAGTTACGGTTACCGGTGATGGTGTTGATCTCGCCGTTGTGGGCGAGGAAGCGGAATGGCTGAGCCAGCGGCCATTTCGGCAGGGTGTTGGTGGAGAAGCGCTGGTGGAACACGCAGATCGCGGTTTGCAGGCGCTCGTCGCTCAGGTCTGGATAAAACGCGGCCAGGTCGGCCGGCATCATCAGGCCTTTATAGATGATGGTTTTGTGCGAAAAGCTGCAGATGTAGTGGTCGGAGTCGACGGCGTTAGACACCGACGAACGACGACGCGCACTGAACAGCTTCACGGCCATGTCCTGATCGCTCAGGCCTTCGCCGCCGATGTACACCTGCTCGATCTGCGGCAGGCGCTCAAGGGCCAGGCGGCCGAGGACGCTGGTGTCGATCGGCACTTTTCGCCAGCCGATCAGTTGCAGGCCTTCAGCGAGGATCTCGCGGTTCATGTTCTCGCGAGCGGCTTCGGCCTTGACCGGATCCTGGTTGAAGAAAACCATGCCCACTGCATATTGCTTGGGCAGTTCGACGCTGAAGGTTTCCTGGGCAATGGCTCGCAGGAACGCATCAGGTTTTTGAATCAGCAGACCGCAACCGTCACCGGTCTTGCCGTCGGCATTAATCCCACCGCGGTGGGTCATGCAGGTCAGGGCCTCGATGGCCGTTTGCAAAAGGGTATGACTGGGCTCGCCCTGCATATGGGCTATCAGGCCGAAACCGCAGTTATCCTTGAATTCATCTGGTTGGTACAGACCTGCTTTCATAGACACTTTCTCACCAGGCTGCCTCTTTTCGAGGCAAATTTCTTTTCAATTCAACCACTTGCATCCTGCGCCGAACGTACGCCGGCTTAGCAGGGGCAAAAGGGTGGTCATTGTACACAGCGACACAGAGGCTCACAAATTTGACGACGAAATGTCGCAAATTCATGTCGCATTTGTGAAAGGTTTAAAGCGATCTGCTGTGCTAGTCAAAACTTTTTTAATTTTGACCGCAACGACTCAAAGACTACTGTAACGCAGACACCACAAGGCACGCGGCCTGTGAAGGCGGCGCGCACTCGTAGAAATTTTGAGGTGCTTGGAGAGGCGGCCTGGGTAAGGCCGCCGAATCTTCAGCGAGTTGTTGCCAGTTCCTGTTGGACGCTGGCGACAGTGCGAGGCCAAGGTTTACCAGCCTGAACCTTCGCTGGCAAGGCCTTGATGGCAGAAACGGCTGCATCACGATTGGCGAAGTTGCCGTAGGTGATCACGTAGAGAGGCTTGCCGTTGAGGACTTTCTTGAAATAACGGTACTCACCACCCTGCTCCTTGACGAAGCTTTGCGCGGCAGCTTCCGAGCTGGTGCCGAGAATCTGCACCACGTAGTTACCGGTCGGCTGACCGGCGTACCAGCTGCCACCGGCCGCTTTGGCGACAGTAACCGGCTTCTCGGCCGGTTTCGCGGCTGCAACAGGTTTGGCTGGCGCCGGAGCCGGTTTGGCTGCTGGCGCTGCTGGAGCAGGCTTGGCAGTGGCAACCTGAGTTGGCGCAGGGGTCGGCTTGGCTGCCGGGACAGGAACCGGTGTTGGCGCAGGACCTGCCGGAACACCCGCGGGTGGCGCCGAAGTGGTCACGGTTGGCGGGGTGTCGCTGGAACCTTCCAGCGGCACACCGTCGTCGCCTTCGGTGATACCGCCCGCTGCTTCAGCCAACGGACCGCGCATCACCGGTTGCGAGTTGCCGACCAACGGCAGCGGCATCGGCTGCGTATTACCGGCGAATTCGACGTTCGGCGCGCCGCCATTGGCTGCGCCCTGGCCCAACGGCAACTGCGCCTGTTCATTGGCCGGTGCGCCGGTGGTTGGCGCCTTGTTGCGACCCGGCATCAGCCAGGCGGCGGCGACCGCGACCACAACGACGGCGGAAATCGCCAATACGTGTTTCTTCGGCATGTTGAACCCCATACTTGGACGCTTGACCGCAGAGCGGCTGGCAATCATGACTTCGATCAGAGCATCGCGAGCGACCTGGTTGATGTTGCCCGGCCAACCCTCGGCACTTTCGTGAATATCAGAGATCTGATCCGCGGTGAAAAGTTCGACACCGCGGCCTGCTCCTTCGAGCCGTTGGTCGAGATATTCGCGGGTCTCTTCTTCCGTGTACGGCTGCAATTCGATGACGTGGAAACGCTCTTCTTCGAGGTGCAAAGCCTCGAGTTGAGCGATCAGCGACGACTCACCGAACAGGAACACATGCGGGCGACCTTCCGGAGCGCCTGCACCCAGCGCCATCAGCGCTTCCAGGGCGGATTCGTCGAGTTGCTCGGCGTCATCCACCAGCAGATAGACTTCCTGGCCGGTCAGCGCGAGTTGCACAACCTGGTCCAGAATCGCGCCAACTTCGGCCTGAGCGACGTTCAGCGCCTGCGCGACCTGACGCAACACGCCAGCAGCATCACCGGCGCCACGCGCGGAAACCACCACGCTCTGCACCGATTGCTTGTTAGTGCTGGCGACCAACGCCTGACGCAGCAGGGTTTTACCACTGCCTTGCGGACCAGTGACCACAAGTAGCAATTGGCTATAGCGCGCCAGATGATGCAATTGACCCAGCACCGGTTTGCGCTGAGCCGGGAAGAACTTGAAGCCCGGCACACGCGGCGCAAAGGGGTCGTGGCTTAACTGGAAATGGCCGAGGAACGCCTCGTCGGCATGCAAACTAGTCATCGGAATCTTATTAACCTTTAAGCTGAGCCAGGGCGCGGTAATCCGCTCCCAGCGTGGCCTGTAGAACCTCTTTCGGATAATCGTCGGTCACTACCGCTTCGCCCATCCGGCGCAGCAGCACCAGGCGCAGACGACCGTCGATCACTTTTTTATCAATTGCCATGTGTTCCAGGAAATCGGCTTCGGTCATTTCCGTCGGCGGGATCACCGGCAGACCGGCGCGCTGGAACAGACGAATGCCGCGATCACGCTCCTGTTCGCTGATCCAGCCCAGGCGCGCGGACATTTCCAGCGCCATTACGGTGCCAGCCGCGACGGCCTCACCGTGCAGCCAGACACCATAGCCCATGTGGGTCTCGATGGCGTGGCCGAAGGTGTGGCCAAGATTGAGCGTGGCGCGCACGCCGGTTTCCTTCTCATCCGCACCGACCACCGCAGCCTTGGCTGCGCAAGAGCGCTCGATCGCGTAAGTCAGGGCTTTCTGATCCAGCCCACGCAGGGCATCGACGTTTTCTTCGAGCCAGGTCAGGAACGGCTCGTCACAGATAAGCCCGTATTTGATGACTTCGGCCAGACCGGCGGACAGCTCGCGCTCTGGCAGGGTTTTCAGGGACGCCGTATCGATCAGCACCACGTTCGGCTGATAGAACGCGCCGACCATGTTCTTGCCCAACGGATGATTGATGCCGGTCTTGCCGCCCACCGACGAATCGACCTGGGACAGCAACGTAGTAGGAATCTGGATAAAGTCGACACCGCGCTGGTAGCAGGCGGCGGCGAAGCCGGCCATGTCGCCGATCACACCGCCGCCGAGGGCGATCACGGTGGTGCGGCGGTCATGACGGGCGGTCAGCAGACCGTCGAAGATCAGTTGCAGGGTTTCCCAGTTCTTGAAGGCTTCGCCGTCCGGCAACACCACGGAGATCACCGAGAACCGCGCCAGGCTGCGGGTCAGACGCTCAAGATAGAGCGGCGCAACGGTCTCGTTAGAGATGATTGCCACCTGCCGCCCGTGAATATGCGGAGCCAGCAGTTCCGGCTGATCCAACAAACCTTCGCCAATATGAATCGGGTAGCTGCGCTCGCCTAGATCGACCTTGAGTGTCTGCATGTGTCCCCACAGTGAAGATGGAAGCAGGCGTCCTGCCCTGAATTATTGGTTATCTGCGGCCTATAGCGGGTATGACGCCGCTCGCACGCCATCCGCCACAACCTCGATGGGCTGTGACAGGACGCCGAGGATAGCGCATTTCGAGCGATGCTTTAACGGGGAGGCAGCTGCGCCAGACGATCGAGAATGTCGAGCACCACCATGCGTGGTGGCCGTTCGTCGGTTTCCACTACCAGATCGGCGATTTCCCGATAGAGCGGATCCCGAATCGCCAGCAGGTCGCGCAGGGTTTTCTCCGGATTGGCGGTGCGCAGCAATGGCCGATTGCGGTCGCGAGACGTACGGCCGACCTGCTGTTCAACGGAGGCGTGCAGATACACCACTCGCCCACCCTCATGCAGGGCCTTGCGATTGGCATCGCGCATGACTGCGCCACCGCCAGTCGCCAACACCACGCCATCGAACGCGCACAGCTCGGCGATCATCGCCTGCTCACGGTCACGAAAGCCGGGTTCGCCTTCCTTGTCGAAGATCCACGGGATATTGGCGCCCGTGCGCAGTTCAATTTCCTTGTCGGAATCTTTGAACGGCAGGCGCAGCTCTTTGGCCAGCAACCGGCCGATGGTGCTTTTGCCAGCGCCCATCGGTCCTACAAGAATCAAATTTCGCACAGAATCAACGACTCACAGCAATCGCCTGGTTATTCATGATACGTGGTGTGAGAAATACCAGCAGCTCGGATTTTTTCTCCGAAACCACATCACGCCGGAAAAGGCGGCCAAGATACGGCACATCGCCAAGAAATGGCACCTTATCTACGACCTTGCTTTGAGTATTTGAGAAAACACCGCCAATCACGATGGTTTCGCCATCGTTGACCAGCACCTTGGCGTTGACCTCGTTTTTCTTGATCGGCGGCACATCCTGCACTTTGTTCAGGTAATCCGGTTCGTCCTTGGTGACCTTGACCTCCATGATGATGCGATTGTCGGGGGTGATCTGCGGCGTGACTTCCAGCGACAGCGATGCCTCCTTGAACGACACCGACGTGGCACCGCTGGAGCTGGCTTCCTGATAAGGAATCTCGGTGCCTTTGAGGATTTTTGCGGTTTCCTTATCGGAGGTGACCACTTTCGGCTGCGAGACGATTTCACCGTTGCCGGTTTTCTCCATCGCTGTCAGCTCAAGATCGAGCAAGACATTGTCAGTGATGAAGGCAATGCCGATCCCCGAGGTATTACCCACGGTCCCCATATCGACAAACGGTGAGTTAGTACTGGTGCTGCCCGGCGTGCCGATGGTGGTCGATGTGCCGTTGCTCACGCCTGAAGTGTTCCAGTTGCCCTTGTTCTGGATCGAGCCGCCCCAGCGCACGCCCAGACTTTTGTCGTAATCGACGTTGGCCTCGACGATGCGCGCCTCGATCATTACCTGACGCACCGGAATATCCAGCTGCGCCACGATCCGCCGCAGCTCATCGAGTCGATCCTGAGTCTGATAGGCAATGATGTTATTGGTCCGCTCATCCACCGTAATCGAACCGCGTTCGTCGATTTTCGCCTCGGCACTGGTCACCGACTGGAACAGCTTGGCGATGTCCGCCGCCTTGGCGTAGTTCACTTGCAGCAGTTCGCGGCGCAACGGTGCCAGTTCGGCAATCTGCTTTTGCGACTCGAGTTCCTGACGCTCGCGGGCAGCAATTTCATCCGCCGGCGCCACCAGCAGTACATTGCCGATCTTGCGTTTATCCAGCCCCTTGGATTTCAACACCAGATCCAGCGCCTGATCCCACGGCACGTTCTGCAAACGCAAGGTGATGCCGCCCTGCACCGTGTCGCTGGCGACCAGATTGAGGTTGGTGAAGTCGGCGATCAGTTGCAGCACCGAGCGCACATCAATGTCCTGGAAGTTCAGCGAGAGCTTTTCGCCAACGTACGCCTGACGGTCGGCATTACGTTTCTGCAGGTCATCGACGGTCATCGGGCGGATGCTGACGGTCAGCTTGTTGTCGGTCTGGAAGGTGGAGTACTCGTAGGTGCCGCTGGGTTCGACAGTAATAACCGTGCGATCACCGCTCACACCGGCATTGACGAACTGCACCGGAGTAGCAAAATCCTTGACGTCGAGGCGCACCCGCAACTTGTCTGGCAACTGCGTGCGGGCAAAGCTGAGGATGATCTTGCCGTCATGTTCCTGGATATCCGGGGCAATGGTCGGGTCGGACAGATCGATGACGACATTGCCTTCGCCTGCCGTACCGCGCTGAAAATCCACGCCGCGAATGGCGCGATTTTTCGGCACGAACGCCTTGGCAGGCAAGGCTGCCGCCATGGCCGGCCGCGGCGCCACGGCTGCTGGTCGCGGCGCAGCCGCTGGCGCACCCTGCCCCACCACCACGAACAGATTATTGCCTTCAACCCGCGTGTTATAAGGCGCCAGTTGCGTGAGACTGACGATCAGCCGCGTGCGGTCCTTGGCCTCGACCACCGTGGCGGTGCGTGCATTGCCGCTGCCCAGATCAAGGTTCTTGCTGGCCAATTGACTGGCGACACCAGGCAGATCCAGCGCAATCCGCGCCGGTGATTCGGTGGTGTAGCCCTTGGGTTGCGGCGGCGGCGCGTCGAACGACAACTTCAGTTCGACGCGATCACCTGGCAACGCCGCCACATCGAGCGTCTTCAGATTGGCCGCGAATACCATCGGCGACATCAGCGCTATCCATAGCGAAAAACCGAGGGTGGAGAAAATCCTGTTCATTATTCGACTTCCACTATGAGTGCTCTTTCAAAGGAATGGTGCGCGGACGCTCCAGCCAGGCGCCTTCGCCGTCGGGCACAATTTCGACGACATCGACCTGGGTGGCACTGATGGCGACGATGCGACCGTCGTTGCGCCCCAGGTAATCGCCGACTTTTAACCGATGTACGCCGCCAGCACCGCGCAACAACGCAAAGGAGCCGGAAACATTGGAGATCGTGCCAACCATCTCGAACTGCTCGATGTTGAAACCCTCGAGGTATTGCTTGACCCGGTTGGGGTCGGGCTTGACGTTGCGCGAGCCGTGCTTCTGCCCGGCCAGATCGACGCGCACCTGGCGCGAGAACGGACTGCGCAGGTTGGCAGCGCTGTAAGTGAATGTTGGGTAAGACCGAAATGTCGGGGTTGGTTCAATCTTGCCTGCCGGGCGCAGGCGCACTTCATTCAAGTAGGCATCGAGGTCACCGAAGTCATCGCTACCACCACAACCGTTCAACGCGAGCAGCGTCATCGACAACGCGATACAACGAATCGGGCTCATTTCTGCAGCCCCTTGTCGTTATAGCGGTAGGTCTTGGCAAGGATGCTCATGCGCAGCTTCGGCCCGCCTTCTTTATCGGCCGGCGCCAGTTCGAAATCATGCAGGGTAACGATGCGCGGCAGTCCAGCCACGCCGCTGACGAAGGTGGCGAGATCGTGATAGGCGCCGGTGACGGTGATCTGAATCGGCAGTTCTATGTAGAACTGCTGGGTGACCTCCGGCAGCAGTTTGATCTCTTCGAACTCCAGACCACTGCCCAGACCGGTACGGGTGATGTCTTCGAGCAGGCCCGGCACTTCGGTGTCACTGGGCAATTGCCGCAGCAGCACGCCGAAGGTATTTTCCATTTCCTTCATTTGCTGGGTGTACAGCTCAAGATTGGCTGACAGGCGCGCCTTGCTGGCGAACTGCTCTTTGAGGGTAATCTCTTCCTCACGTTTGAGGTCGAGCTGATTTTCCATGTCACTGATGAAAAAGTTATAGCCAAGCGCCAACACCAGCACCATCAACAGCGCTCCGGCGATAAATTTCACCGCCGCCGGCCAGGAACCGATGTTGCTGGTGTCGAGATCGTTGAAATCGATGTCGCGCAAACTTTCAAGCCATTCGGACGGTTTCATTGGTCGTCCTCCACAGCTTGCGGCTGAGTCTGCCGTACGGTCAGTTCAAACGTGTTGGTCTGGTCCACCTGGCCGGCGGTCGTCGCCTTGACTTCGTTGAGACTCGGCGCATCAAACCAGTCCGACGCCTCCAGATTGCGCATCAGGTCCGAGACGCGGTTGTTGGACTCTGCGGCGCCACTGATCGACAGGGTTTTGCCGGCCATCTTCACATCGGTGAAATACACCCCGTCAGGCAGCGTTCGTGCCAATTGATCGAAGATTCGTCCGCTGATCTGCCGGTTGCCTTGCAGATCCTGGATGATGCGCATGCGTTCGACCAGTTGCTGACGCCGGGCCTTGAGATCGCTGATCTGTTTGATCCGCTCGTCGACCACAGCGATCTGCTTGCCGATGTAATCATTGCGCGCCACTTGCCGCGTAATCGCCGCACTGATGATCTGGTCGGCAATCAGCACCGCGCCGACCGAGCCGACCACCACGCCGATCAAGGCCAGCAGAAAGCGTTTGCGCCGCTCTTCGCGACGTTCTTCGCGCCAGGGCAGGAGGTTGATCCGCGCCATCAGTCGAAACTCCTGAGCGCGAGCCCGCAGGCAATCATCAGCGCCGGCGCATCGCTGGCCAGCGCACCGGCGTTGACCTTGCTGCTCAAGGCCATATTGGAAAACGGGTTGGCCACTTGCGTCGGCGTGTTCAGGCGTTGCTCGATCAGCCGGTCCAGCCCAGGCACTGACGCCGTGCCACCGGCGAGCAGAATGTGATCGACGGCGTTGTATTGCCCGGAGGCGAAGAAGAACTGCAATGAGCGTGAGACCTGCTGCACCAGCGCCTCACGGAACGGCTGCAAGACCTCACTGATGTAATCATCGGGCAGACCACCCTGCTTTTTCGCCAGCCCCGCCTGCTCGAGGGTCAGGCCATAACGCCGCTGGATTTCTTCGGTCAATTGCCGCCCCCCGAACAGTTGCTCGCGGGTATAGATGATCTTGCCGTTGTGCAGGACGCTGAGGGTGGTCATGGTCGCGCCGATGTCGACCACCGCCACGGTCAGACGCTCCTGAGAGGCCGCCAGTTGCGTTGCCAGCAAGCCGAACGAACGCTCCAGCGCATAGGCTTCGACATCGACCACCCGCGCGGTCAGCCCGGCGAGAGCCAGCGCCGCTTCACGGACTTCGACGTTTTCCTTGCGACAGGCGGCGAGCAACACGTTGACCCGCTCGGGATTGCGCGGTGATACGCCCTGGACTTCAAAGTCGATGGCGACTTCGTCCAGCGGGTAGGGAATGTATTGGTCGGCTTCGATCTTGAGCTGGTTTTCCAGTTCATCGTCGGACAGCCCGGCGTCCATTTCGATGACCTTGGTGATCACGGCGGAACCGGCCACTGCCACCGCCACGCTCTTGAGCCCGGTACGCGCCTTGACCAGCACGCGGCTCAGGGCCTGACCGACGCCTTCAAGCTCGGCGATGTTCTTTTCGACCACGGCATTGACCGGCAATGGCTCTACCGCGTACGCCTCGACCCGGTAGCGGTCACCCTGACGGCTCAGTTCCAGCAGCTTCACTGACGTGGAGCTGATGTCGATCCCCAGTAACGTTCTGGCCTTTTTATTGAAGAGTCCCAGCACTACCAATTCCCTATGACTTTCCGTGAGTTACGGACTCTGTAATACGCATTGCGTTCCTTCACCCCGTCTTGACAGAAGCGCAAATGACGCCCCCAGCAGAAAAGTGCTTATAATGCCCAGCGTTTTTTTCCGCTTTTTACTGCAAGCGCGGATGGTTCTGTGTGTAGCCGGAACCCCGTCGCCAAATTCATTCTTTGCCCTGGATGTTCAAACGCCTTGATTCGTCTGCTGAAATTTTTCGGTTGGTCCATCGTCGCCGTTTTCTGCGGACTGCTTTTAGGTCTCAGCGGCGCGTTTCTTTACCTTAGTCCGGGTTTGCCCTCTGTGGAGGCTCTGCGAAGCATTCAGTTGCAGATTCCCCTGCGGGTCTACTCCAGCGACAACAAGTTGATCGCAGAATTTGGCGAAATGCGCCGTACACCGATCCGTTTCGCCGACATTCCGCCCAATTTCATTAATGCGTTACTAAGTGCTGAAGACGACAATTTCGCCAACCACTATGGCGTCGATCCGAGCAGCCTGATGCGCGCCGCGACCCAACTGGTCAAAAGCGGACACATTCAGTCCGGCGGCAGCACCATCACCATGCAGGTGGCGAAGAACTTCTTCCTGACCAGCGAACGCAGCTTCTCGCGCAAAACCACCGAAATTCTTCTGGCCCTGCAGATCGAGCGGCAGCTGACCAAGGATGAAATCCTTGAGCTGTACGTCAACAAGATCTATCTGGGCAACCGCGCCTATGGCATCGAAGCGGCGGCGCAGGTGTATTACGGCAAGTCGATCCGCGATGTTAGCCTGGCGCAGATGGCGATGATCGCCGGCCTGCCGAAAGCCCCGTCGCGCTTCAACCCGCTGGCCAACCCGGCGCGCAGTAAAGAACGCCGCGACTGGATCCTCGGGCGCATGTACAAGCTCGGCAAGATCAGCGAAGCGGATTACACCGCCGCCATCAATGAGCCGCTGAACGCCAGCTATCACGTGCCGACCCCGGAAGTGAACGCGCCGTACATCGCCGAAATGGCCCGTGCCGAAATGGTCGGCCGCTACGGCAGCGATGCCTATACGGAAGGTTTCCGCGTCACCACCACGGTACCGAGCAATCTGCAGGAAATGGCCAATACCGCGCTGCACGAAGGTTTGATGACCTACGACCAGCGTCATGGCTACCGCGGCCCCGAGTCGCGCCTGCCAGGCAAGACGCGCGAAGCGTGGGCCAGTGAGCTGACCAAACAACGCACCATCAGCAGCCTTGAGCCGGCCATCGTCACTCAGGTCGACAAGAACGGCCTGCAAGTGCTGACCCGCACCGGCGAAGAGCACGTCGCCTGGGACACCATGAAATGGGCGCGTCCGTTCCTCAACACCAACAGCATGGGCGCCAACCCGCGTCAGCCGTCGGATGTCGCGGCGGTCGGCGATCTGGTTCGCGTGCAGCGTCAGAAAGACAATTCGCTGAAGTTCAGCCAGATCCCGCAGGCACAAGGTGCACTGGTGTCGCTGGATCCGCAGAACGGCGCGATTCGCTCGCTGGTCGGCGGTTTCGCCTTCGAACAGAGCAACTACAACCGCGCGATGCAGGCCAAGCGTCAGCCGGGTTCGAGCTTCAAACCGTTTGTCTACAGCGCCGCGCTGGATAGCGGCTATACCGCTGCGACGCTGGTCAACGATGCGCCGATCGTGTTCGTCGACGAGTACCTGGACAAGGTCTGGCGCCCGAAGAACGACACCAACACCTTCCTCGGCCCGATTCGCTTGCGCGAGGCGCTGTACAAGTCGCGTAACCTCGTCTCGATCCGCCTGCTGCAGGCGATGGGCGTGGGCAAAACCATCGACTACATCACTCGCTTCGGCTTCAACAAGCAGGATCTGCCGCCAAATCTGTCGCTGGCGCTGGGCACAGCAACGCTCACGCCGATGGAGATTGCGACCGGTTGGAGTACGTTCGCCAACGGCGGCTACAAGATCACCCCGTACATCATCGACAAGATCGAAAGCCGTAACGGCGACACGCTGTTCCTCGCCAACCCGCCGACCGTGCCGCAGGGTGGTTCGGCGACGGACGGTATCGCGGCACCGAACAGCGAGTCGTTTACGGTCAACGCCACACCGGTTGCAGGTGAAGTGCCGGGCAGCGCGGCCGTGCCGCAAGCACCAGCCGTGGCCGAGCGAATTGTCGATGGCCGCACCACGTACATCCTCAACAGCATGTTGCAGGACGTAATCAAGCTCGGCACCGGCCGTCGCGCGCTGGCCATGGGCCGCAGCGATATCGCCGGTAAAACCGGTACCACCAACGAATCGAAAGATGCGTGGTTCTCCGGCTACAACGCCGATTACGTGACCACGGTCTGGACCGGTTTCGACCAGCCGGAAAGCCTCGGTCGTCGCGAGTTCGGTGGCACGGTGGCGTTGCCGATCTGGATGAACTACATGTCGGCGGCGCTGAAGGACAAGCCGCCGCATGTTCAGCCTGAGCCGGAAGGTTTGTTGAGCCTGCGCGTGGATCCGGTCAGTGGCCGTGCAGCTACGCCGAGCACGCCGGGCGCGTACTTCGAGCTGTTCAAGTCGGAAGACACCCCGCCGTCGGTGAACGAGCTGGGCAATGGCACGGCGCCAGGCAGTCCGCTGCCGGCTGATGAGCAGGCGCCGATCGATTTGTTCTGATCTAACGGTATTGAAAAGCCCCGCTTTCGTGAGAAGTGCGGGGCTTTTTTATGGCTGATGAAGATCAAGAGCCCCTCACCCTAGCCCTCCCGAAACGTCGGACCGCCCGTAGGGAGAGGGGACTGACCGTGGAAAATTCACGAGATACACCGACCTGAAAGTGCATCAGCGCCTATGGATTCAACACGATACGTTCAGGTCGGCGTAACTCCCGAACATCCCCCAATCAGTCCCCTCTCCCCCTGGGAGAGGGTTAGGGTGAGGGCCCTTGTCGATATGAAATGCGATCCTGAGAATTCCCGAAAACAAAAAAGCCCCGACTCTCACGAGCCGGGGCTTTCGGTTGAAGCGCTACAACGACTTAGCCGTTGAACACGTCATCCACGCTTTTCAGCGGGTAGTTCTTCGGATACGGCAGGGTCGCCACACCGGTCTCGATTGCGGCTTTGGCCACAGCGTCGGAGATCAGGGTGATCAGGCGCTTGTCCATTGGCTTCGGAATGATGTACTCACGGCCGAATTCCAGCGGCGCGCCACCGTAGGCATCGCACACGTCCTGTGGCACTGGCAGCTTGGCCAGTTCACGCAGGGCGTTGGCGGCAGCCACTTTCATTTCTTCGTTGATGCGCTTGGCGCGAACGTCCAGGGCACCACGGAAGATGAACGGGAAGCCCAGTACGTTGTTGACCTGGTTCGGGTAGTCCGAACGGCCGGTGGCCATGATCACGTCGCTACGGGTAGCGTGCGCCAGCTCCGGGGAGATTTCCGGATCCGGGTTCGAGCAGGCGAACACGATCGGGTTCGGTGCCATCGACAGCAAGCCTTCAGCGCTGAGCAGGTTCGGGCCGGACAGACCGACGAACACGTCAGCGCCTGCCAGTGCGTCAGCCAGGCTGCGCTTGTCGGTGGCGTGAGCGAATACTGCTTTGTACTGGTTCAGGTCGTCACGGCCGGAGTGGATCACGCCGGTACGGTCAACCATGAAGATGTTTTCGATGCGTGCACCCATGCTCACCAGCAGTTTCATGCAGGAGATGGCCGCAGCGCCGGCGCCCAGGCAGACGATCTTGGCGTCTGGCAGGGTTTTGCCAGCGATTTCCAGGGCGTTGATCATGCCCGCAGCAGTCACGATCGCGGTGCCGTGCTGGTCATCGTGGAACACCGGAATGTCGCACTGCTCGATCAGAGCACGTTCGATCTCAAAGCACTCTGGCGCCTTGATGTCTTCCAGGTTGATGCCACCGAAGGTGATGGAGATGCGTTTTACCGTGTCGATGAAGGCTTGCGGGCTTTCGGAGTCGACTTCGATGTCGAAAACGTCGATGCCGGCGAAGCGCTTGAACAGTACGCCTTTACCTTCCATCACTGGCTTGGAAGCCAATGGGCCGAGGTTGCCCAGACCGAGAATCGCGGTGCCATCGGAAATGACTGCAACCAGGTTGCCCTTGCCGGTGTATTTGTAGGCCAGTTCAGGATCGCGAGCGATCTCACGCACTGGTTCAGCTACGCCGGGGCTGTAGGCCAGCGACAAGTCGCGAGCGGTAGCAGTGGCCTTGGTGAGCTCGACACTCAGCTTCCCTGGACGAGGATTGGCATGATATTCGAGAGCGGCAGTTTTCAGATCAGACATTTTGGCATTCCGCTTTTTACTGTTGGACAGACTGGTCAGCGAGGATACGCGCCTCGCAAAGTCCCCACAAGACTGAGCGGTCACCCCTGTCAAGCGCCCTGCCCTACGACTTTGGGCCAAGAGCCACGGCGCACAAGGGCTGGACTGTTCACAATCGACAGAAAAAATGTCTACAATTTTTCTTTAGCGCGCGTTTGCAACATCGATGGATCGGTCAGCGGAAGTAGCCAGCGTGACTGACCGGATTGCAATCCACTGCGCCGGGAACGATCAACGATCCAGCCGCGAGCCTCGATCTGCTTGCCTTTCAGCGCCTGCAAACGGGCATTGTCGAATTGTCCGACCAGATTGGGTGCAACGCGCAATACAAGCGCATCCTGCAACTCGATCCAGATTCCGCCGCGATTGCGCTGAACCTTGCTCACACGCCCACTGATCACGGCGAAACCCGAGCGCTGAATCTGCTCCGCTTTCAGTACAGGCGACTGCCGCCAGAGGCCCAGCCCGGCCTTTCGCGCACTGCGTTCGGCGGTTTGCTGACAGGCAACAAGATCGACATTCGGCGCCACCGCGACCTGGAAACCGAGGCCATCGGCGAGCATTTGCGCTTCGAGATTGGCGCCGCTGGCGCTGTAAATATGCGCGAGCGTACGCCCGTAATGGTCTTTGGCTTGCTTGCCGGGGCGCAAACCGACATGTCCGCCGCTGGCATCGACCAGCGCTTGTAGGCGTTTGCGTGCCGCCACGGCGAAGGGTTCGTCGCTGCGGCCCTGCCTGCCCAGTTCAGGCGTGTTGAGGCCGATCATGCGTACGCTGCGACCATCGCTCAGGCGCAGCGTGTCGCCATCGACCACGCGCTGCACCGTGACGCTGGTCAGCCCCGCAGGTGCCGGGCAGAAGGCTTGCGCCCCGGACAGCCAAATCGCAGGCACAAAAAAGGCGCCCGCGAGGGACGCCTTTTTCAGCAACGAGGAAAAGCCCACCGGGCCCTTCAACCTTACTCTGCAGCAGCAGGTTTCTTGCCGAAAGCACCGAAACGGTCTGCGAAGCGCTGAACGCGGCCGCCAGTGTCCAGAGTCTTCTGCTTACCGGTGTAGAACGGGTGGCATTCGTTGCAAACGTCGATTGGCAGAGCTTTGCCGAAAGTCGAACGAGTTTCGAACTTGTTGCCACAGCTGCAGGTAACAGCGATGACTGGGTAATTCGGGTGAATATCAGCTTTCATGGTGTCTTCCTCAGCTAGCGTGCCGCCACCCAACACTATTGTTGAATACCGCACGTAATTAGGCCGCGGATTCTACCAGACCTTTTCAAACACGCAAGCTGTCACCGAGACCGACCGTCTGCTAGGCTCCCGGCCTTGAACGCACTCCACTGTGGGAGCGAGCTTGCTCACGAATGCGTTGTGCCAGCCAATGTTTTAGCGCCTGACACGCCGCCTTCGCGAGCAAGCTCGCTCCCACAATTGATCTGCACTCGTCCCTTATTTTGCGTTTATAGAGATCCCCCCGCGTGCCCGACGCCATTCTGCGCCTCGCCCTGCCTTCACCCCTGCGCCGCCTGTTCGACTATCGGACCCCGGCCGGCGTGCTGCGTGAACAATTGCAGCCGGGCATGCGCCTGCGGGTACCGTTCGGTCGGCGCGAGATGATCGGGATTCTGGTCGAGGTCACCGACACCAGCGAAGTGCCGGTGGAAAAACTCAAACCGGCGCTGGCTCTGCTGGATGCCACGCCGCCGCTGCCACCGGCGCTGTTCAAGTTGTGCCTGTGGACGTCGCAGTATTATCAGCACAGCCTCGGCGACACCTTGAGCTGGGCGTTGCCAGTGCTGCTGCGCCAGGGCGAACTGGCCGAGGCTCGCCAAGAGCGCTTTTGGTCGATCACACCCGGCGCCAGCCTTGATGACCCGCGCATTGCCCGCGCCCCGCGCCAGCGCGAAGCACTCGCGACCCTGGCCCAGCACCCGCACGGCGTCGCCCATCAGTTGTTGAGCAAATTGATGCTGAGCAAAGACAGCCTTGATCTGCTGCTGGCGAAAAATCTGGTGCAAGTGGAAATCCGCCGCCACGCACCCGGCGCGCGCCATGAGCACTGGCTGGCGCAACCGGAATTACCGCTCAACACCGAACAGCGCGCCGCATACGAGGCGATCCGCGCCGGGTTCGACAGTTATCACGCATTCCTGCTGGCCGGCGTCACCGGCAGCGGCAAGACCGAAGTCTATTTACAGCTGATCCGCGAAACCCTCGAAGCCGGCAAACAGGCGCTGGTGCTGATCCCGGAGATCAACCTCGGCCCGCAGACCTTGGCGCGCTTCGAGCAGCGTTTCAATGCGCGCATCGCCCTGCTGCACTCGGCGGTCAATGATCGCGAGCGCCTCGATGCCTGGCTCGCGGCGCGCGATGGCGAGGCCGACATTATTATCGGCACCCGCTCGGCGCTGTTCACGCCGATGAAAAATCCCGGGCTGATCATCATCGATGAAGAGCACGACGGCTCATATAAACAGCAGGAAGGTTTGCGCTACCACGCCCGCGATCTGGCGCTGGTGCGTGCGCGGCAGGAAAACATCCCGATCGTGCTCGGTTCTGCGACGCCATCGCTGGAAAGTCTGCACAACGCCTACACCGGCCGTTACGGTCTCCTACGCCTGAATGAACGTGCCGGCGGCGCCAAGCAGCCGCGCTTCCTGCGTCTGGATGTGAAGAGCCGTCCACTGGACAGCGGTATTTCCGGGCCGATGCAGCAAGCTATCGGTCAGACATTGGCGAATGGGCAACAGGTGTTGGTGTTTCTCAACCGCCGCGGCTTTGCCCCGACGCTGCTTTGTCATGATTGCGGCTGGATGTCCGAGTGCTCGCGCTGCGATGCACGAATGACCGTGCATCAGCGTTATGGCGAATTGCGCTGCCACCACTGTGGCTACGTCGAACGCACGCCGCGCCAGTGCCCGAAGTGCAACAAGGTCGATCTGCGCCCGGTCGGCGCGGGTACTGAACGTGCCGAAGAACGGCTGGCGATTCTATTCCCCGACTACCCGGTGCTGCGCGTCGACCGTGACAGCACCTCGCGCAAGGACGCGATGAATCAGCTGTTCGCGACGATTCAGAAAGGTCAGCCGTGCATTCTGGTCGGCACACAGATGTTGGCCAAAGGGCACCATTTTCCACGAGTGACGCTGGTGTCGATTCTGGATGCCGACGGCGGCCTGTTCTCCGGCGACTTCCGCGCCAGCGAGCGCATGGCGCAGTTGATCGTGCAGGTGGCCGGGCGTGCCGGGCGAGCGGAAGAGCCGGGCAAGGTGATCATTCAGACGCACCTCGCCGACCATCCTTTATTGGTGCAGCTCACCGAACAAGGCTATTTCGCCTTTGCCGAACAGGCCTTGAGCGAACGCCGGGCAGCCGGGCTGCCGCCGTTTGCGCATCTGGCGTTGTTGCGTGCCGAAGCGCACAAACCGGGGCAGGCGGAAGGCTTTCTCGATGAGGCGTGCAGCGAGGCCGAGCGTTTGCTGGCCGAGCAGAATCTGAGCGGGATTGAATTGCTTGGGCCGGTGCCAGCGCCGATGGAGCGGCGGGCGGGGCGTTATCGTGCGCAGCTTTTGTTGCAGGCGACGGCGCGGGCACCGTTGCACCGGTTGCTGGCGAGTTGGTTGCTGGTGCTGGAGCAGATGCCGAGCGGGCGGGCGGTGCGCTGGTCGCTGGATGTCGATCCCGTCGATTTATATTGAAGATCAAAAGATCGCAGCCTACGGCAGCTCCTACAGGAAAATGCGTATCCCCGTGTAGGAGCTGCCGAAGGCTGCGATCTTTTGATCTGAATGTCACCACATATCCATAAGCTGCCTGCTAAGGTTGGCAAGCCCGTCTTCGCAACGGATAATGCCCAGTTTTTCCACCCGCGCATCGATGCGCCCGCCGCGCTTGCGGTCGAAAGAGAAGACCATGAAAGACACCATTCGCCAGCTGATCCAACAAGCCCTCACCCAACTCGTCAACGAAGGTGTGTTGCCTGAAGGCCTGTCGCCGGCGATTCAGGTGGAGAACGCCCGTGACAAGACTCACGGCGACTTCGCCAGCAACATCGCCATGATGCTGGCCAAGCCTGCGGGCATGAAACCGCGCGATCTGGCGGAAAAAATCATCGCCGCACTGCCGGCTGACGAGAACGTCACCAAGGCCGAAATCGCCGGCCCGGGCTTCATCAACTTCTTCCAGAACACCCAGGCTTTGGCCTCGCGTCTCGACGCTGCATTGGCTGATGCCCATGTTGGCGTACGCAAGGCCGGCCCGGCGCAACGCACCGTGGTCGACCTGTCGGCACCGAACCTGGCCAAAGAGATGCACGTCGGCCACTTGCGCTCGACCATCATTGGCGACGGTGTGGCCCGCGTCCTCGAATTCCTCGGCGACGAAGTGATCCGTCAGAACCACGTTGGCGACTGGGGCACCCAGTTCGGCATGCTGATGGCCTATCTGCAGGAAAACCCGATCACCAGCGACGAGCTGTCTGACCTGGAAAACTTCTACCGCGCGGCCAAGCAGCGTTTCGACGAATCCGCAGAATTCGCCGACCGCGCCCGTGGTCTGGTGGTCAAGCTGCAGGCCGGCGATGCCGAGTGCCTGGCGCTGTGGACCAAGTTCAAGGACATCTCGCTGTCGCACTGCCAGAAGATCTACGAACTGCTCAACGTCAAACTGACCATGGCCGACGTGATGGGCGAAAGCGCCTACAACGACGACCTGATCAACGTTGTAAACGACTTGAAAGCCGCTGGCATGCTGGTCGAGAGCAACGGCGCGCAGTGCGTGTTCCTCGACGAGTTCAAGAACGCCGATGGCGACCCGCTGCCAGTGATCATCGTCAAGGCTGACGGCGGTTACCTGTACGCCACCACTGACTTGGCCGCCGTGCGCTACCGCAGCGGCAAGCTGAAAGCCGATCGCGCGCTGTACTTTGTCGATCAGCGTCAGGCCCTGCACTTCCAGCAAGTGTTCGCCGTGGCGCGCAAGGCCGGCTTCGTCACCCATCCGATGGAGATGGAACACATGGGCTTCGGCACCATGAACGGCGCCGACGGTCGTCCGTTCAAGACCCGTGACGGCGGCACCGTGAAGCTGATCGATCTGCTGACCGAAGCGCAGGAACGCGCCTACAGCCTGGTGAAAGAGAAGAACCCGGAACTGGCCGAAGACGAACGGCGCAACATCGCCAAAGTCGTCGGCATCGGCGCGGTGAAGTACGCCGACTTGTCGAAGCACCGCACCAGCGACTACAGCTTCAACTTCGACCTGATGCTGAATTTCGAAGGCAACACCGCGCCGTACCTGCTTTACGCCTACACCCGCGTCGCCGGTGTGTTCCGCAAATTGGGCAAGGACTTCAGCGAAGTCGATGGCCAGATCGTCCTGGAAGCCGCACATGAGCAAGAACTGGCGGCGAAACTGGCGCAGTTCGGTGAAGTGCTGAACAACGTCTCCGACAAAGGCACGCCGCACATTCTCTGCACTTATCTGTACGACGTTGCCGGTCTGTTCTCCAGCTTCTACGAGAACTGCCCGATCCTCGCCGCCGAAACCCCGGCCCAGATGCAGAGCCGTCTGCGTCTGGCCGCGCTGACCGGCCGCACCCTCAAGCAAGGCCTGGAGCTGTTGGGTCTGGAAACTCTGGAGCGTATGTAAGTTGGCTGCCAAGAAAAAACCTGCACCCAAGCGTGGCGCCAGCCGTTACCAAGCTCCTGCGAAGCAACCGATTCCGGGTTGGCTGTGGATGGCCATCGGCCTCACGGTCGGCGCGTTCATCGTGTTTCTGATGAAGCTGGAGCCGGGCAAGGGCAGCGACACGGTCAAGCGTGAGAAGGTCGAACAGGCGCAACAGCAGAAAGCGTCGAAGATCGCCGAGGCCAACAAGACCCCGCCGAGCCCGACGCAACCGGTGAAGCCGAAGTACGACTTCTACACCCTGCTGCCGGAATCGGAAGTGATCGTGCCGCCGGACGCCGTCCCGGAGAAGACCCTGCCGACGCCACAAGTGCCGGCCATCCCGACCACGCCAGTGACACCGGCAGAAGCGGCGAAGATCGACACCGCGCGCGCTCAGGCAGCGTTGGCCGGGATTACCCCGCCGCCAGCACCACCGGTGAGCAAAGCCGCGCCGGTGACCAAGTTCTTCTTGCAGGCCGGTTCGTTCCGCAAGGAAACCGATGCCGACAAGGTGCGTGCGCAGATCATTCTGCTTGGTCAGGCGGTAGCGGTTGAGTCCGGCACAGTGAAGGATGAAACCTGGTACCGCGTACTGGTCGGCCCGTTCAGTAACCGTGAACAGCTGACCACGGCTCAGAAACAACTGGCCGGCGCCGGCTTCAGCAATCTGTTGTTACAACAACGCCAGAGCCGCTGATTTCGTCAGAGTCACCGTGTCATCGTTCTTCGCGAGCAAGCTCGCTCCCACAGGGTCTGCGCTAATCCTGTGGGAGCGAGCTTGCTCGCGAAGGCGTCATAACCAGCACCACAAAATTCTGATCTGCCCTGCGCCGTTCGTCCCTCCGCACCCTCCCCGGTTGAAATCCTCTCCAGCACCCCCATATGAATGGGCATAAGGCACTTTCGCCCCGCTGTGTGGAGACTCTTCCCTTGACCACCATCGTTTCAGTCCGCCGTCACGGCAAAGTCGTCATGGGCGGCGACGGCCAGGTTTCTCTCGGCAATACCGTGATGAAAGGCAACGCGAAAAAAGTCCGTCGCCTGTACCACGGCCAGGTCATCGCCGGTTTTGCCGGTGCCACTGCCGACGCCTTTACCCTCTTCGAACGTTTCGAAGGCCAGCTTGAAAAACATCAGGGCCACCTGGTGCGCGCCGCGGTCGAACTCGCCAAAGAATGGCGCACCGACCGCTCCCTGAGCCGCCTCGAAGCCATGCTCGCGGTCGCCAACAAGGACGCCTCGTTGATCATCACTGGCAACGGTGACGTGGTCGAACCCGAAGATGGCCTGATCGCCATGGGTTCCGGCGGCGGTTACGCGCAGGCTGCGGCCAGTGCCCTGTTGAAAAAAACCGACCTGTCGGCCCGTGAAATCGTCGAAACCGCCCTCGGCATCGCCGGCGACATCTGTGTATTCACCAACCACACTCAGACCATTGAGGAGCAGGATCTCGCTGAATAAGCCTGACGCGGCCCTGTGCCACGGCTTGTTTCTGCTTGAGGACCGTCAATTACTATGTCCATGACTCCCCGCGAAATCGTCCACGAACTCAACCGCCACATCATAGGCCAGGACGATGCCAAGCGCGCCGTCGCGATTGCCCTGCGCAACCGCTGGCGCCGCATGCAGCTGCCTGAAGAGCTGCGCGTTGAAGTGACCCCGAAGAACATCCTGATGATCGGCCCGACCGGAGTCGGTAAAACCGAAATCGCCCGTCGCCTGGCGAAACTGGCCAACGCGCCGTTCATCAAGGTCGAAGCGACCAAGTTCACCGAAGTCGGCTACGTCGGCCGTGACGTCGAATCGATCATCCGTGATCTGGCCGACGCCGCGATCAAGATGCTCCGCGAGCAGGAAATGACCCGCGTGCGCCACCGCGCTGAAGATGCTGCCGAGGATCGTATCCTCGACGCACTGCTGCCGCCGGCGCGCATGGGCTTCAGCAATGAAGAAGCGCCGAGCAGCGATTCCAACACCCGTCAGCTGTTCCGCAAGCGCCTGCGCGAAGGTCAGCTGGATGACAAGGAAATCGAGATCGAAGTCGCTGAAGTGGCCGGCATCGAAATCGCCACGCCGCCTGGCATGGAAGAGATGACCAACCAGTTGCAGTCCTTGTTCGCCAACATGGGCAAGGGCAAGAAGAAGGCGCGCAAGCTCAAGGTCAAAGAAGCGCTGAAGCTGGTGCGCGACGAAGAAGCCGGGCGTCTGGTCAACGAAGAAGAGCTGAAGGCCAAAGCGCTGGAAGCGGTTGAACAGCACGGTATCGTGTTCATCGACGAAATCGACAAAGTCGCCAAGCGTGGCAACGTCGGCGGCGCCGATGTCTCCCGTGAAGGCGTACAGCGCGACCTGCTGCCGCTGATCGAAGGCTGCACCGTCAACACCAAGCTGGGCATGGTCAAGACTGACCATATCCTGTTCATCGCCTCCGGCGCGTTCCACCTGAGCAAGCCGAGCGATCTGGTGCCTGAGCTGCAAGGTCGTCTGCCAATCCGCGTAGAACTCAAAGCGCTGAGCCCGTCGGACTTCGAACGTATCCTCAGCGAACCGCACGCTTCGCTCACCGAGCAATATTGCGCGCTGCTGAAAACCGAAGGTCTGAACATCCAGTTCCAGCCGGAAGGCATCAAGCGTCTGGCGGAGATCGCCTGGCAGGTCAACGAGAAGACCGAGAACATCGGTGCCCGTCGCCTGCACACGCTGCTTGAGCGCCTGCTGGAAGAGGTGTCGTTCAGCGCCGGCGATCTGGCCAGCACCCACGATGAGCAGCCGATTCTGATCGACGCCGAGTACGTCAACAGCCACCTCGGCGAATTGGCGCAGAACGAAGACCTGTCCCGCTACATTCTGTAGAGCGGCAAGCTCCGAGCTGCAAGCGACAAGCTGCGGGCTGAGTTAAGCTTGCAGCTTGTTGCTTGCAGCTCAGGGCTGTTTTTATGATTCCTACCGACATCAAACTGCACAAAGCCTCGAAAACCCTGACGCTGACTTACGCGTCCGGCGAGGAGTACACGCTGCCCGCCGAATTCCTGCGCGTGCATTCCCCCTCCGCCGAGGTCCAGGGCCACGGCAAACCGATCCTGCAATTCGGCAAGCTCAACGTCGGTCTGAGCAAGCTGGAACCGGCCGGTCACTACGCACTGAAACTGACCTTCGACGACGGTCACGACAGCGGCTTGTTCACCTGGGATTATCTCTACGAGCTGGGGCGACGTCATGACGCACTCTGGGCCGATTATCTGGCCGAGCTCAAAGCTGCCGGAAAAACCCGCGACCCGAACGAGTCCATCGTCAAGCTGATGCTCTAGTCCGAGCCTTGCGCTCATTAGAGGGCATTTTCTAAATTCATCTGTTTGAATGCTCTGCTGTGTGGCCGAGGATCGGCCTGCTTGCGAAAAAAATTAAACTCGGGTAACCAATGGAGCTGGCAAGTTCCCTGCAATGCTCTACGACTGTAAAGCAGCTATGCAGAATTAACGGTCACCCGAGCAGTAGTACCTGGCATTGGCTGTGGAACTGCACAGCAGAAAACCGGGTACTCGTCTCAGGACAATGGAGCGTCGTAGATGAGTAACAAGAATAACGATGACCTGAAGTACCAAGCCTCGGAAAACACCCTGGGGCTTAATCCCGTCGTTGGGCTACGCGGAAAGGATCTGCTGGCCTCTGCTCGTATGGTGCTGAAACAGGCCATCAGACAACCGATCCATAGCGTCAAGCACGTCACCCATTTCGGCCTCGAACTGAAGAACGTGTTGTTTGGTAAATCCGAACTGCAACCGGCTGGCGATGACCGTCGCTTTGCCGATCCTGCGTGGAGCCAGAACCCGCTCTACAAACGCTATCTGCAAACTTACCTGGCGTGGCGCAAGGAACTCCATGCCTGGATTGATGACAGCAGTCTCTCCCCCAAAGACATCGCCCGCGGCCACTTCGTCATCAACCTGATGACCGAAGCCATGGCTCCGACCAATACGGCGGCCAATCCGGCAGCGGTGAAACGCTTCTTCGAAACCGGCGGCAAGAGCCTGCTCGATGGCCTCTCGCATCTGGCCAAGGATCTGGTACATAACGGCGGCATGCCGAGCCAGGTCAACATGGGCGCGTTCGAGGTCGGCAAGAGCCTCGGTGTCACCGAAGGCGCGGTGGTGTTTCGCAACGACGTGCTGGAACTGATCCAGTACAAGCCGATCACCGAGCAGGTCCACGAGCGCCCATTGCTGGTGGTGCCGCCGCAGATCAACAAGTTCTACGTATTCGACTTGAGCCCGGACAAGAGTCTGGCGCGCTTCTGCCTGCGCAATAACGTGCAGACGTTTATCGTCAGCTGGCGCAACCCGACCAAGGCCCAGCGCGAGTGGGGCCTGTCGACCTATATCGACGCACTGAAAGAAGCCGTCGACGTGGTCACCGCAATCACCGGCAGCAAAGACGTGAACATGCTCGGCGCCTGCTCCGGCGGCATCACCTGCACCGCCCTGCTCGGCCACTACGCGGCGATCGGCGAGAAGAAGGTCAATGCCCTTACGCTGCTGGTCAGCGTGCTCGACACGACGCTGGACAGCGACGTCGCCCTGTTTGTCGACGAGCAGACCCTGGAGACCGCCAAGCGCCACTCGTATCAGGCCGGCGTGCTCGAAGGCAAAGACATGGCCAAGGTCTTCGCGTGGATGCGTCCCAACGACCTGATCTGGAACTACTGGGTCAACAACTACCTGCTCGGCAACGAGCCTCCGGTGTTCGACATCCTGTTCTGGAACAACGACACCACACGATTGCCCGCCGCGTTCCACGGCGACCTGATCGAGATGTTCAAAAACAACCCACTGATTCGCCCGAATGCACTGGAAGTGTGCGGCACGCCGATCGACCTCAAGCAGGTCACGGCCGACATCTTCTCGCTGGCCGGCACCAACGACCACATCACGCCGTGGAAGTCCTGCTACAAGTCGGCGCAGTTGTTTGGTGGCAAGGTCGAGTTCGTGCTGTCGAGCAGCGGCCATATCCAGAGCATTCTGAATCCGCCAGGCAACCCGAAATCGCGCTACATGACCAGCGAAGAAGTGGCTGCCAATGCCGATGAATGGCAAGAGAACTCGACCAAGCACACCGACTCCTGGTGGCTGTACTGGCAGACGTGGCAGGCCGAGCGCTCGGGCAACCTGAAAAAGGCCCCGGTGAAACTGGGCAACAAAGCGTATCCGGCGGGTGAAGCATCGCCGGGCACTTACGTTCACGAGCGGTAACTGACACACCCGGCCCAATGTAGGAGCTGCCGCAGGCTGCGATCTTTTGATTCTGTTTTTAAAATCAAGATCAACAGATCGCAGCCTTCGGCAGCTCCTACACAGGGGGCGGGGTGTACTTGAAATCCACAGGGCCTGAAGCATGCCGCAACCGTTCATATTCCGTACCGTCGATCTGGATGGCCAGACCCTCCGCACGGCGGTACGCCCCGGCAAGCCTCACTTGACGCCCTTGCTGATTTTCAACGGCATCGGCGCCAACCTGGAGCTGGTGTTCCCGTTTGTCGCGGCGCTGGATCCGGATCTGGAAGTGATCGCCTTCGACGTGCCCGGTGTCGGCGGCTCGTCCACGCCTAATCGGCCATATCGCTTTCCCGGGCTGGCGAAACTGACCTCGCGGATGCTCGATTACCTCGACTACGGTCAGGTCAACGTCATTGGCGTGTCGTGGGGCGGCGCGCTCGCGCAGCAATTCGCCTACGACTACCCCGAGCGCTGCAAGAAACTGGTGCTGGCGGCGACCGCGGCCGGTGCCGTGATGGTGCCGGGCAAACCGAAAGTGCTGTGGATGATGGCCAGTCCGCGGCGCTACATTCAGCCTTCCCACGTGATCCGTATCGCCCCGCTGATCTACGGCGGCTCGTTCCGTCGCGACCCGACGCTGGCGGCCAGCCACGCGGCGAAAGTACGTTCGGCCGGCAAGCTCGGTTACTACTGGCAACTGTTCGCCGGCCTCGGCTGGACCAGCATTCACTGGCTGCACAAGATCCATCAACCCACGCTGGTGCTGGCCGGCGATGACGATCCGCTGATCCCGCTGATCAACATGCGCATGCTCGCCTGGCGCATTCCCAATGCCCAACTGCACATCATCGACGACGGTCATCTGTTCCTGATTACCCGTGCTGAAGCGGTGGCGCCGATCATCATGAAATTCCTCCAGGAGGAACGTCAGCGCGCGGTGATGCACCCGCATCCGACACCGCTGGGCGGTTAACGCCGGCGGCAGGCTTTATGCAGTGCTTCAAGAAAGAGTGCGCGGCAGGACGCCGCGCAGGCAGCAACCCGCAACAGCGTCTATGGTGTTCTGGTTCGGTGAGTTTGTTTTTGGCCTGAAGACGAAGGAGTGTTGAGTCATGCGCGACAAACCAGCGACGGGCGTAGTGCCCAGCCCCGCCGTGTTCATCAATGCACAAAGTGCGATCACCGGCCTGCGTGGCCGGGACCTGATCTCGACCTTGCGCAGCGTCGCCGCCCATGGCCTGCGCAATCCGATTCACAGTGCGAAGCACGCGTTGAAACTCGGCGGTCAATTGGGCCGCGTGCTGCTTGGCGAAACCTTGCACGCGACCAATCCGAACGACAGCCGCTTCGCCGATCCGGCGTGGAGCCTCAACCCGTTTTACCGGCGTAGCCTGCAGGCCTATCTGGCCTGGCAGAAGCAGGTCAAAAGCTGGATCGATGAAAGCAACATGAGCGATGACGATCGCGCCCGCGCGCACTTCGCCTTCACCTTGCTCAACGACGCCGTGGCGCCGTCGAACACCCTGCTCAACCCGCTGGCGGTCAAGGAGCTGTTCAACTCTGGCGGGCACAGTCTGGTGCGCGGCCTCAGCCATTTATTCGATGACTTGCTGCACAACGACGGCCTGCCGCGCCAAGTGACCAAACAGGCTTTCGAGGTCGGCAAGACCGTCGCCACCACCACCGGTTCGGTGGTATTTCGCAACGAGATGCTGGAGCTGATCCAGTACCGACCGATGAGCGAAAAGCAGTACGCCAAGCCGCTGCTGGTGGTGCCGCCGCAAATCAACAAGTACTACATTTTCGACCTCAGCCCACACAACAGCTTCGTCCAGTACGCGCTGAAGAATGGCCTGCAAACGTTCATGATCAGCTGGCGCAACCCGGATGTGCGCCATCGAGAATGGGGCCTGTCGACCTACGTCGAAGCGGTGGAAGAAGCGATGAACATCTGCCGGGCGATCACTGGCGCTCGTGAGGTCAACCTGATGGGCGCCTGCGCCGGCGGCCTGACCATCGCCGCCCTGCAAGGCCATTTGCAGGCCAAGCGGCAACTGCGCCGCGTCTCCAGCGCGACCTATCTGGTCAGCCTGCTCGACAGCCAGATCGAAACCCCGGCCACGCTGTTCGCCGACGAACAAACCCTCGAAGCCGCCAAGCGCCGTTCCTATCAGAAAGGCGTGCTCGACGGTCGCGACATGGCCAGGATCTTCGCCTGGATGCGTCCCAATGATTTGATCTGGAGCTACTTCGTCAACAACTACCTGTTGGGCAAAGAGCCGCCGGCCTTCGACATCCTCTACTGGAACAACGACAACACCCGCCTGCCGGCGGCATTTCACGGTGACCTGCTGGACTTCTTCAAGCACAACCCGCTGACCCATCCGGGTGGTCTGGAGGTTTGCGGCACTCCCATCGATCTGCAGAAAGTCACTGTCGACAGCTTCAGCGTCGCCGGCATGAACGACCACATCACCCCGTGGGATGCGGTGTATCGCTCGACCCTGCTACTCGGTGGCGAACGGCGTTTCGTGCTGTCCAACAGCGGCCATGTGCAGAGCATCCTCAACCCGCCGAGCAACCCGAAAGCCGCCTACGTCGAGAACGGCAAAATGAGCAGCGACCCGCGCGCCTGGTATTACGACGGCAAGCACGTCGATGGCAGTTGGTGGCCGCAGTGGCTGGAGTGGATTCAGCACCGCTCCGGCGCCCAGCACGAAACCTCGTTCACCCTCGGCAATCCGAACTATCCACCGATGGAGGCAGCGCCCGGTACTTACGTGCGTGTGCGCTGACGCTTAACCGAACTTTTCTAAGAAGACTGGATGAAAACCCGCGACCGGATTCTCGAATGTGCTCTGCAATTGTTCAACGAAAAGGGCGAGCCGAACGTCTCCACAATGGAGGTGGCCAACGAAATGGGCATCAGCCCGGGCAACCTCTATTACCACTTCCACGGCAAGGAACCGCTGATTCTCGGGTTGTTCGAACGCTTCCAGAATGAACTGGCGCCACTGCTCGATCCGCCGTCGGATGTGGAATTGGCGCCGGAGGATTACTGGCTGTTTTTGCATTTGATCGTCGAGCGGCTGGCGCAGTACCGCTTTCTGTTTCAGGACCTGTCGAATCTCGCCGGGCGCTTGCCGAAGCTGGCCAAGGGCATTCGACATTTGCTCAATGCGCTGAAGCGTACGCTGGCGTCGCTGTTGGCGCGGTTGAAGGCTGCGGGGCAGTTGGTCAGTGATACGCAGGCGTTGGGGCAGTTGGTGGAGCAGATCACCATGACGTTGCTGTTTTCGCTGGATTATCAGCGGATTCTGGATCGTGAGGGTGAGGTGAGATTGGTGGTTTATCAGATCATGATGCTGGTAGCGCCGCACTTGCTGCCGCCGGTTAAGGTCGCCACGGAGCGGATGGCCCTGCAATACCTTGAAGATCACGACTGAATCAAAAGCCCCTCACCCTAGCCCTCTCCCGGAGGGAGAGGGGACTGATTGGGGGATGCTGTAGAAGTACGCCGACCTGACAGTGCGTTACCGAATCCATAATCGATAAGGTCTTTCAGGTCGGCGTATAGCATGAGACACCTCGGTCGGCCCCCTCTCCCTCTGGGAGAGAGCTGGGGTGAGGGTAAGCTTTAAAAACGGCACAAACAAAAACGCCCGACCTTCACAGGCCGGGCGCTTTATTTTGCCCTGAAGAATCAGGACTGACTGGTTGGCGTCGACGGCGTCGATGCAGCAGTCGGGGTAGCCACCGGAGTCGGTGCGGCGGCGGAGTTCGACGCGCTCACCGGAGCTGCCGGGGTAGCCGGCTTGGCTGCAGCAGGTGCTGCTGGCTTCGGCGCTGCGGCTTTCGGCGCGGCCGTTTTTTTCACTGCCGGTTTTTTAGCTGCAGCCGGTTTCGCTGCTGGCTTGGCAGCCGGTTTGGCGGCCGCGGTTTTCGCGGCTGGCTTGGCGGCTGGTTTCGCTGCAGTTTTGGCCGCAGGTTTTGCTGCCGGTTTGGCGGCGGCTTTGGCAGCAACCGGTTTGGCTGCAGCTTTAGCAGTTGGCTTGGCCGCTGCGGTTTTTGCTGCAGGCTTGGCCGCTGCTTTTGCTGCGGGTTTAGCCGCCGCTTTTGCCAGAGGCTTGGCAGCGGATTTTGCCGCTGGTTTGGCCGCCGCAGTTTTCGCTGCCGGTTTTGCCGCAGCGGTTTTCGCCGCCACAGGTTGAGCCTTCAGACCGGTGAGTTTTTCGATCTGTTTGGTCAGCGTGTCGACCTTGCTGTTGAGTGCCTTGACCTCATTGCGGCTCGGTACACCGAGGCGCGAGATCGCGCTGTTCAGGCGCTTGTCGAAAGCCCCTTCCAGCTCGTCCCACTTGCCCAGTGCGCGATCTTTCACGCCGCTGATGCGCGACTTGGCCGAAGAAGCGGAATCCTTGGCGGCATCGACTTTTTTGCCGACTGCGGACTTGGTGAGCTTCTCGGCTTTCTCGCCGTCTTTGACCAATGTATCGAAGAGCTTGCTGCCGTCAGTGTCGATCTTCGAGTACACGCCTAAACCAGCCAGCCAGATTTTGCGGGAGTAGTCTTCGACTTTCCCGATCCACGAGCTGCCTTCTTTATCGGTGTTCTTTTTACCAGCCATCCCGTTCTCCTTAAGATTTACGCGCGACGCGTTCGAGCAATGCCGTCAGCTCATCGAGCTTAGCAGAGAGTGTCTCAACGTCATGTTTAGACGGAATGCCGATACGATTCAAGGCGCTTGCTACACGGGAGTCGAACGCCTTCTCGACCTTGTCGAGCTGAACTTCGACACGACCTTTGAAAGAACTCACTTCGCTCTTGGCTTCATCGATCTCGGCGTTGGCCGCTTCGAGTTTTTCAGTGACGGCTTTTTTGCCTTTCTTTTCAACAGTTTGACCAGCCTTGATCAACTCTTGAAAGTACTCACTGCCCTCTTGGCCGACCTTGGCGTAGGCACCCAGGCCTGCCAGCCAGATCTTGCGGGCATAGGATTTGACGTCGCTCAGAGCAGTTGTCGAAGCGTCGATTTTTTTCTTCAAAATTACTTTGGCCATGGTGCACCTCACGCGCAGAAGGTTTGAGGAACTGCCCGCGAAAGTGTCGGGCTCAGGCACAAAGTAGGTAGAAAAATTAGAAACGGCACCCTAACAACTGACATGAACCTCTGGCCGTACACAAAACAAATGTAGGAGTGAGCCTGCTCGCGATAGCGGTCTTTCAGT
>NZ_JBSVXS010000050.1:0-36739 GCF_054070155.1 Pseudomonas sp. SDT291_1_S447 | reverse complement strand
CACCAGCATCCCCCACTCAGTCCCCTCTCCCTCCGGGAGAGGGCTAGGGTGAGGGTTTTCAGGGGCAGACCGAAGTGTCTTGGTTCATACACCGACCTGAAAGACCGGATCGACTATGGATTCACAGCAGAACTATCAGGTCGGCGTACTTCACCAGCATCCCCCACTCAGTCCCCTCTCCCTCCGGGAGAGGGCTAGGGTGAGGGGCTGTTGATTTGATCAGGCGTAATAGTCGACCGCGCTGCTGCCGATCACGCTGGTGGTTTGCGCAGCGGCTTCAGCAATGGCGGCAGGCGCCAATTCTTCATCCACTGAATCGAGGCGACCGCCGGCAGCGCTGGTGCGACCGCTCTGGCCCTGCTGCGCTTGTTCCTGACCTTGCTGGCCCTGCCAGCCACGGCTCTGGTCGGAGACATTGACGTCCACCTGGCCCATGCCCTGCTGGTTGAACATATCGCGCAGACGATGCATCTGCCCATCCAGCGCTTCACGCACACTTGGATGCGCACTCATGAAGGTGACTTGGGTCTGCTGGTCAGGGACCATATTCACGCGGATGTCCAGACGGCCCAACTCGGCCGGCTGCAACTGAATGTCCGCCGCCTTCAGATTGGCGCTCGACAGATACATGACGCGGTTGACGATTTCTTCGGTCCAGCCGCTCTGATGCATGGCGATCGGCTGATTCACCGGCACCGCGTTCGCGGTCTTCGGCGTGGCGGCCTGCGTCAGTGCCGCCAGACGGTTGGCGAAATCATCCACGCGGGTATCGCTGGTCGCAGTCTTGAGATCTTTGAGGCCATCGTCGATCAAACCGCTGAAGGCTTTTTCGCCGCCCTGGCTGGTGCTGTCCTTGTCGGCTTGCACGTCGAGCATGCTGGCCATACCGGCGGCGAAGTTCTGCGCCGCAGTCAATTCACCGTCGGCCTGAGCCTGAGCAGGCGTCGTTTTCGGTTGCGCCTGGCTCGCGGCGGAAATGTGCCCGCCCTGCTCCATCGCCATGCGCACGGCCGGTAGCGAGTCGAGCGGATCGGCCGAAGGGTCGAAATCGCTGTCGGTGGTCGGTGCCGGATCTTTGACCATACCCGGCAATGCGGCGAGCGCAGGTGTTTCAGCTTCAGGCTGGGCGGTGGCGACAACAGCCGGGGCTTGCGCCACTGGCGCCGTGACCACTGGCTGCACAGCGGCGACCAATGCCGGATCAAGCGTCGGGTCAACCGGCGCAGCATCCACCACTGGGGTCTGGGTGCTGTCCGCGCTGTCGTCGCTGCTGGCGGCGGTGTCATCGGTCGCTACGGTTTTATCAGCAGGCAAGTCGTTGCCGCTGTCGGCAACTGCCGGTTGTGCAGCGGCAGACTGATCCTTGCCGATATCCTTTTTGCCGCTGTTGTCGGCGACCTTGTCGCGCAACGACTTTGGCGAATTATCGGTGCTGGCAACAGGCTTGCCCGATCCCTGATCGGCGAACACTTTAGCGAAGCTTGAGGCTTTATCCCCAGTGTCTACGGCCATCGCCGACGTTTTGGCCGAGGCGGCTTGCGCCTTGGCCTGAGCGGCATTCTGAAGAAGGATGTTGGGGGTCGCAGGCATGAAACGGTCTCCGCTGCACTGGGATCGTAGGTACAGTTACGGAGATAGCTGCAAGTGCCGGGCCAGTTTCGCCCGACGCTTGAGAAAAGCGCCGGGCGGCGGGATCAGTGCGTGTGAGCGGGATGTTTTTCGCGTTCGTAAACCGGGCGAACTTCAGCAAATTCGCCACTGATCTCAGCGACCAGTTTGACTATTTCCGCCGGACTCTTGTCTTTGGCGTCCGATTCGAGTTCCTGGCAGAGCGCCGCCAAGCGGACAGCGCCCATGTTGCTGGCGCTGCCCTTGAAACTATGGGCAACTTCCGACAACACCTTGGCATCAGACGTCTTTTGCAACTCGCCCAAGCGACTTTCGGAATCCGCCAGAAAGGTATCCAGAAGCTCCGGATAACCCTCCTCCATGACTTCGCGCAGTACGCTCAGCGCCTCGCGATCAATATGTGTGTCAGTCACTTGTTCACTCCTTGATCAAGAATTGCGCGGATTATGCCTCAACCTCCCAGGAAAACTCCACGCGGGCACTACGACCTTCGTCCGACCAACTGGCGTTGCGCCCCAATTGCCGGACCAGACTGACGCCGCGCCCCGACAAACGGACGCCGTCCAGCGGTCGCTCCATGACTCGCGCCACATCAAATCCCTTGCCGCTGTCTTCAACCCGAATCACCAGACAACCGCCCTCGCCTTGTGGCTGCACCTGCAAATGCACGCGAACAAAGCCATCCTGCAGTGCCTCGAGACGATCATTGCGCTGCTGATAGTAGCGAGCGAAACCCGCCGCATCGCGCTTGAGACTGGAATCCAGACCGAGCACGCCATGCTCCAGCGCATTCGAATACAACTCGGCGAGCACGCTATACAGAGCACCACTCTGCGCCCGCAACCCATGCACCTCAAGCAGCAACTGCAGCAGGTACGGCAACGGATTGAAACGCTTGAGCGTGGCGCCACGGAATTCGAAACTCACCGACCAGTCGAGCGGGCACGACTGGCCGCTGTCGGAATACACCGGCGCCGACGGCTTGACCTGCGCCGTTTCCAGCAGGCTGACCTCGACCATGCTGACATCGTCGCGCGCCTCGCCGCGAAAATCCCGCAGCGCCAGTTCGATATCCTCAAACAAGCGGTCCGGCTCGCGATTGGTAGCGAACACCTGCTGCAAGCGCTCGACGCCGAACAACTGATCGTTGGCATCACTGGTGTCGATCACGCCGTCAGACAGCAGAAAAACCCGATCCCCGACCGTCATCGAGTGCACTTCAGTACGGTCATCGAACGCTTGCGGGCTCAGCACACCGAGCGGCAAATGACGCGCGCTCAGTGGCTCGCGCTCGCCCGTGGCGATCCGGTGCAAATACCCGTCGGGCATGCCGCCATTCCATACTTCTACAGAACGTCGCTGAAAGCTCAGGCACAGCAGCGTCGCACAGCAAAACATGTCCACCGGGAGGATACGTTTGAGCTTTGCGTTCATTTCACGCAGGGTTTCGGCCAAGCCATATCCCTTGGCGGTCATGCCATAGAACACCTCGGCCAGCGGCATCGCGCCCACTGCTGCCGGCAAGCCGTGACCGGTGAAATCGCCGAGCAACACATGCATGTCGCCCGCCGGCGTGTACGCCGCCAGCAGCAAGTCGCCGTTGAACAGCGCGTACGGTGATTGCAGGTAGCGAATATTCGGCGCGCTGAGGCAACCGGAGTGCGCGACCTTGTCGAACACCGCTTTGGCCACACGTTGCTCGTTTAGCAGGTAATCGTGGTGTTTGGCGATCAGGTCGCGCTGTTGCAGCACGGTTGCCTGCAAGCGGCGCAAGCGATCCATCGCCTTGATTTTGGCGGCAAGGATCACCTGGTTATAAGGCTTCGCCAGAAAGTCGTCGCCGCCAGCCTCCAGACAACGGGCCAGCGCTTCGCTCTCGGTCAGCGACGTCAGGAAGATGATCGGCACAAGCGTTTCGCCGGCCAACGCCTTGATCTGCCTTGCGGCCTCAAAGCCGTCCATCACCGGCATCATCGCGTCCATCAGCACCAGATCGGGTTGCTGTCGGCGAAACAGGTCAACCGCTTCGGCACCGTTGGCTGCCGTCAGGACTACATGGCCCTGGCGACGAACGATGGTCGACAGCAGCATGCGGTCGGCGGCGCTGTCTTCGGCGATCAGAATGGTCAGCGGCTCTTGCGCCTGCATGGCCGTCAACTGATGTCGAAGAGCTTGTCGAAATTGGAGATGGCGAGGATCTTGCGCACGTCGGAGTTGCTGTTGACCACGCGCACGTCCGAGTTATCGCCGCCGGCGTGATCGCGCAGCAGGAGCAACATGCCCAGTGCGGAGCTGTCGAGGTAAGTGGCTTCTTTCAGGTCGACCACAATGGATTCGGGTTTCTCTTTGAGTCGCTCATAGGACTCGCGAAATTCCTGATGGCGACCAAAATCAAAGCGACCCTTGACCAAAATAGTCAGTTTTTGACCATCTGGAGAGACTTCTGTAACGACTGACATTGACTGGCTTCCTTGTCATTGACGAACCTGTACAAGGTTTAGCACTTGGACAGGGTTGGGGCAAGGTTAGAAGCCAGATCAAAAGATCGCAGCCTTCGGCAGCTCCTACACTGATCCCCTGTAGGAGCTGCCGAAGGCTGCAATCTTTTGATCTTGCCTTAAAACGGATTCTGTCGTGGCAAACGCTGGGACAGTTCATCAAGCAACTTCTGCTCGCGCTTGTCTTCGAGGCGCTGCGCCTCTTCGCGATAACGTTGCACCAGTTTGCGCAGCCCTTCGACCTTGGCGAACGCCTGTTGCCACTCCTCGCGAGCCTTGTCGAGCTTGTTCTGGTGCCAGACCAGGCTCTGTCGCTGCTGATCAACCGCGGTGTCGAGTTGCGCCAGAAAGCCCTGAAAACCGAGCAGCCATTGCCCGCTTACGCCGGTGCTGCCGCGCACGATCCATTGCTGCGAGTAATCCAGCCGGAAGGCATTGAGGTCAGCCAGTTTGCTTTCCGCGACTTTCACCTGGCCCTGAAAATAGCCCAGGCGTTGCACGGCAGTTTTCTCGGCCTGCTCGGCCATGTCCACCACCGGCGCCAGACGCGCGGCTCGACTGACAGTGGCCATGACCGGTTAGCCGCCCGCCGCAGGGGCGAACAGGGTTTCGAGATAGGCCTGGCTTTCGCCCATGTTGATTTTGTCGTTGAGGCCCTGACGCTGATACCGGACCAACTGCGGTTGCAGGGAAATCGCCATGTCGGTTTCGCGATCGCCACCGGCCACGTAGGCACCGACGCTGATCAGGTCGCGGCTCTGCTGATAACGCGACCACAACTGTTTGAAGTATTGAGCGCGCTGCATGTGTTCCGCCGAGACCACGGCCGGCATTACCCGGCTGATCGAGGCTTCGATGTCGATGGCCGGATAGTGCCCCTCTTCGGCCAGACGCCGGGACAGCACGATGTGGCCGTCGAGTACGCCTCGGGCCGAGTCGGCAATCGGGTCTTGCTGATCATCGCCTTCGGACAACACGGTGTAGAACGCGGTAATCGAACCGCCACCCTTCTCCGCATTACCCGCGCGCTCCACCAGTTTCGGCAACTTGGCGAACACCGAAGGCGGATAACCCTTGGTCGCGGGCGGCTCGCCGATGGCCAGAGCGATTTCCCGCTGGGCCTGGGCGAAACGGGTCAGCGAATCCATCAGCAACAGGACGTTCTTGCCCTTGTCGCGGAAATATTCGGCGATGCGTGTGCAGTACATCGCTGCGCGCAGACGCATCAGCGGCGCATCGTCCGCAGGGGATGCGACCACCACGGAGCGCTTGAGGCCTTCTTCACCGAGGCTATGCTCGATGAACTCTTTAACTTCTCGACCCCGCTCACCGATCAGGCCAACGACAATAATGTCGGCCTCGGTGAAGCGCGTCATCATGCCCAGCAACACCGATTTACCGACACCGGTACCGGCGAACAGACCGAGACGCTGGCCACGACCGACCGTCAACAAACCGTTGATGCAGCGGATGCCGACATCGAGCGGCACGCTGATCGGGTCACGGTTGAGCGGGTTGATCGTCGGGCCATCCATCGGCACCCAGTCTTCGGCTTTCATGCCGCCCTTGCCGTCCAGCGCACGTCCGGCGCCATCGAGCACGCGCCCGAGCATGCTCATGCCCATCGGCAAACGACCGGTATCAGCCAGTGGCACCACACGGGCGCCGGGGGCGATGCCCGCGACGCTGCCGACCGGCATCAGAAAGACTTTGCTGCCGGAAAACCCCATGACTTCCGCTTCCACCTGCGACGGGTGATAGCTGTCGTCATTGATCACCAGGCAGCGCGTGCCCATGGCCGCACGCAGGCCTTCGGCTTCGAGGGTGAGGCCAACCATGCGCAGCAGGCGACCTTCAAGAATCGGCGCGCCGGCAATCTCGGTGGCCTCAGCGTAAGTGCTCAGGCGCTTGGCGAAACTGGTGCGTTCAAGGCGCATCGGATTGGTCCGCGAGCGGCTCTTCAGGCGTGGCCGCCGGTTTTACGTCTTCGGGAATATCCAGGCTCAGATCCGCATCGGCCGGATGCAAGGCCTGCTCGTGTAGCTGATCGAGCAGTTTCGCCATGACCTGAGCCACGCGGGTTTCGATGCTGGCATCGATGCGGCTGTGCTCGGTTTCAACCCGGCAGCCGCCCGGCAACAGCGATTCGTCTTCGACGATGCGCCAGGTTTCCTCATGGCGCTCGCGCAGAGCCTTGGCTTGCTCGAAGTCCTGCGGATTGACGTACAGACGCACGTTGTCGACGCCCAGCGGCAACAGCTTGAGCGCATCGCGCATGACGTGTTCGATCTGGCTGGAATCGATGGCCAGTTCGCGCTTGATCACCTGTTTGGTGATGTGTTGCACGAGGTCGACCAACGATTTTTCGATCTGCGTGTCTTGCTCAGCGATGGGCTCGAACAGGTTCGCCATCAACTGCTCAAGGCTGGCAAGTTTTGCCGCCAGCGCCACTTCAGCTTCCTGACGGACCTTGAGCGTGGCGCTGTGAAAACCTTCCTTTTCGCCGATGCCGAAGCCCTCGTTGTAAGCCTCCTGACGGATGCTTTCGAGTTCTTCCAGGGTCAGTGGCTGGACTTCCTCCAGCGGCACTTCTTCCATTTCCGGCGGTTCTGGCTCCGGCTCTGGCTCGGGTTCCGGCTTCGGCGGGTCGAAGCTGGGCATGGCCCAGGATTCGAAACCACGGACATCGCGGGCACGGATCAGATCCGTCACATCGTCGTCGTGCTTGTCCATGGGCTTAGATCATTTCCTCGCCACCCTTGCCACCGAGGACGATTTCGCCGGCTTCGGCCATACGACGGGCAATGGTGAGGATTTCTTTCTGTGCGGTTTCGACGTCGCTGACGCGCACCGGGCCTTTGGCCTCGAGGTCGTCGCGCAACAGTTCGGCAGCACGCTTGGACATGTTCTTGAAGATCTTCTCTTTGACGCCTTCGTCCGAACCCTTGAGGGCCAGCACCAACACGTCGGAAGACACTTCGCGCAGCAACGCCTGAATGCCACGGTCGTCGACGTCGGCGAGGTTGTTGAACACGAACATGAGGTCTTCGATCTGACCGGACAGGTCTTCGTCGACTTCGCGGATCGAGTCCATGAGCTGGCCTTCGATCGAGCTGTCGAGGAAGTTCATGATGTCCGCCGCGCGCTTGATGCCACCCAGGGTGGTGCGCGAGGCATTCGAGTTGCCGGAGAACTGCTTCTCGAGAATCTGGTTGAGCTCTTTCAAAGCCGCTGGCTGCACGGTGTTCAACGACGAGACGCGCAGGATGATGTCCAGACGCACCTTGTGGTCGAAGTTGCCGAGTACTTCACCGGCCTGATCCGGGTCGAGGTACGCGACCACGATTGCCTGAATCTGCGGGTGTTCGTAACGGATCACGTCGGCAACGGCGCGCGGTTCCATCCATTTCAGGCTGTCGAGGCCACTGGTGTTGCCACCGAGCAGGATGCGGTCGATCAGGCCGTTGGCCTTGTCTTCACCCAATGCCTGGGTGAGCATTTTGCGCACGTAGTCGTCGGAACCGACGCCGAGGCTGGTCTGGTCGCCGACGATGTCGACGAACTCGCTCATGACCTGCTCGACCTGTTCGCGATGGACGTTGCCCATCTGCGCCATGGCCACGCCGACGCGCTGAACCTCTTTCGGGCCCATGTGGCGCAGCACTTGCGCGGCATCGGTCGAACCCAGGGACAGCAGCAGAATCGCGGCTTTGTCGACCTTGTTCAGTTTGACGGTTGCGGCTCGGTTATCACTCATCTGCGTTAATCCACTCTTTCACGACCTGAGCCACGCGACCCGGATCCTCGGCCACCAGACTCTTGATTGCATTCAGTTGCGCGTCATAACCCTCACTCGGGCTCGGCAACAGAATGCTCTGCGGACCACCGAGGCTCACGCGGTCGTTGGAAAGTTCGCCGTCCAGGCCGCCCATCCCGCCGAGTTCCACGTCGCTGCCAAGACCGGCCAGCTCCTTGCCTTTGCCGCCGCCGGTGATGTTGTTGAGCACCGGACGCAGCACACCAAACACCAGCACCAGGATGAACAACACGCCCAGCACTTGTTTGACGATGTCCCAGAACCATGGCTGGGAGTAGAACGGAATATCGGCAATCACTTCGCCGCGCTCAGCGGAGAACGGCATGTTGATCACGCTGACGCTGTCGCCACGGCTGGCGTCGAAACCGACCGCGTCCTGGACCAGACGGGTGAAGCGCGCCAATTCGTCGGCGCTCCACGGCGCACGGCTGGTTTCGCCGTTGGCCGCGTTGACCTTGACCTGATCGTCGACAACCACCGACACCGACAGACGATTCAGGCGACCCTGCTGCTGTTTAGTGTGGCTGATGGAACGGTCGAGTTCGAAGTTCTTGGTCGATTGTTGACGCTTGTCTGCCGGGTACGGCGCGAGCATTGGCTGGCCGGTGGCCGGGTCCATGATCTGCTGACCGTTGGCGTCAACCAATGGCTGACCTGGCTGCACCATCGCGGCTGGCGCTGCGGCACCACCGGTGGTTTGCGGCGCCGAGGCTGGCGACGGCGGCTGGTTGCTCAGGGCACCCGGCACGCCTTGCGGGCCATTGCTGGCGGTGCGTTGTTCGTTGACCGACTGCTCGCTGCGCAACGCCGGTTGATCCGGGTTGAACTGCTCGGCGGTCGACTCAACAGCGTTGAAATCGATGTCAGCCGAAACTTCCGCCTTGTAGCGATCGTTGCCCAATACCGGTTGCAGAATGTTGTGCACGCGCTGGGTGAGCATGCTTTCCATGCGGCGGCTGTAATCGAACTGCTTGCCGGCCATGGTCATTTCGGAGTTTTCCGCCTGATCGGAGAGCAGGTTGCCCTTCTGATCGACGACGGTGATCTGCGATTTGCTCAGCTCGGGAACGGAGGTCGCCACCAGGTTGATGATCGCGATGACCTGACCTGGCTCCAGCGAACGACCGGAGTACAACTCGACCAATACCGAAGCACTTGGCTTGCGCTCATCACGCACAAACACCGAACTCTTCGGAATGGCCAGGTGCACGCGGGCACCCTTGACGTTGTTCAGGCTGGAGATGGTCCGGGCCAGCTCACCTTCGAGGCCACGACGGTAACGCGTCGCTTCCATGAACTGGCTGGTGCCCAGACCCTGTTCCTTGTCGAGGATTTCGAAACCGATGTTGCCGTCGCTGGGAGTGACACCAGCAGCGGCGAGTTTCATCCGTGCACGAGGCAGGTCATCAGCCTTGACCAGCAAGGCGCCGGAGTTCGGTTCAACGGTGTAAGGGATGTCGGCGGAGGCCAGGGTGTCCATGACCTGCTTGGCGTCCATGCCGGCAAGGCTGCCGTACAACGGACGGTAATCCGGCTGCTGCGACCACAGCACCACGGCAAAGCCAATCGCCACGCTCGCAGCCAGGCCGACCAACAGGCCCACCTGACGCAGCATGGTCATCTCGGAGAGGTTTTCCAGGAAGGACAGGCCGAACAGCGGCGGTTTGCCGTCTATCGGGGTGGCCTTGGCCGGAACGTTATCGGCGACTGCTTCTGCCATGACTCAATCTCGTCCTTAAACCGGCATCTGCATGATGTCTTGATAAGCCTGAACCAGCTTGTTGCGTACCTGGGTCAGAGCCTGGAACGACACGCTGGCTTTTTGCGAAGCGACCATCACGTCCGTCAGGTCGACGCCGCTTTTGCCCACTTCAAATGCGTTGGCCAACTGAGTCGACGCGGTCTGGGTATCGCTGACCTTGTTGATCGCCTGACCGAGCATGTCGGAAAAGCTGCTGCCTCCCAGCTCAGGGACAGCGGTCGTCGATTTCGGTGCAGACATGGCGTCCAATTTCATGGCCTTCATGTCCATCATCAACCGATTAAATTCAATACCTTGGCTCATGGTCTACTCTCTTGGGCGGCCCGCAATTTTTTGACACTCACTCGGCGGGTACACAGGTATTAGCAACAAGGGTGCCAGCTCATGGGCACCCCTTTCAGAAAAGCGTTTTCAAATCGTTGCGGCAGACGTCAGGTGGCGAACAGATAACCTTCGACGTCCATCCCGGCATCGCGCATTTGCGCCAGTTTGTAGCGCAGGGTGCGCGGGCTGATGCCGAGCTTTTCTGCGGCTTCCTTGCGGCGGCCACGTTCGGCACGCAGGGTGTCGATGATCATCTGAAACTCCCGGCGGCGCAGGTCATCGCCCAGGGCGCCGGCCGAATCCGCTTCGATTTCCACCTCGCGAAGCACCGCTGAAACCGGCGCGGCGACAGGCATCGCGGTGTACGTCACGGGACCGGCCAGACAGAAATCCTGCGGCTGAATCAAACCGCCCTGCTGCAAGATCAACGCACGCTGAATGGCGTTATCCAGCTCGCGCACATTGCCCGGCCATGGGTAAGCGGTCAGGCACGCTTGCGCGTCAGGCGAGAGTTTCGCCGCCGCATGCTTCATTTTATTGACGTGTTTGGCCAACAACCTTTCGGCCAGCGGCAGGATATCGGCAGTGCGCTCGCGAAGTGGACGCCAGGCCAGTGGGAAAACCGACAAACGGTAAAAAAGGTCTTCACGGAAACGCCCCGCCGCTACTTCGCCCGCCAGATCACGGTTGGTGGTGGCGACCACACGAATATCCAAGGCAATGGGTTTGCGCGCGCCAACCCGCTCGACTTCGCGTTCTTGCAGCACGCGAAGCAATTTGGCTTGCAGGCCCAGAGGCATTTCGGAGATTTCGTCGAGCAACAGCGTGCCGCCATCGGCCTGCTCGAACTTGCCGGCCTGCGCCGCGATGGCTCCCGTGAACGAGCCCTTCTCGTGGCCGAACAACGTGGCCTCGAGCATGTTGTCCGGGATCGCCGCGCAGTTGATCGCAATGAACGGCTGACTGGCGCGGTGGGATTGCTGGTGAATGTAGCGCGCCAACACTTCTTTACCGGTACCGGACTCGCCGGAAATCAGCACCGTGGAGTCGCTGCGTGCAACGCGCGCGGCCAACTCGAGCAGTTGCGCGCTCGCCGGCTCGACCGCGATCGGGCCTTCGCTTTCGCTCGCGCCAATATTGCCCAGCGCATGCCGCGCGACCAGATCGAGCAAGGCTTTAGGTTCGAAAGGTTTGACCAGATAGTCCGCTGCACCTTGGCGCATCGCATCGACCGCGCGCTCAACGGCGCCATGGGCAGTCATCAGCAACACCGGCAACTGCGGCTGACGAGCGCGCAACAATGAAAGCAATTGATGTCCGTCCATGCCTGGCATGTTGACGTCACTGACCACCAGGCTGAATGCTTCGCGAGCGACCGCCGTCAACGCCTCCTCAGCGCTACCGACCGCATGGTAGTCATGGCCGGCCAACAACAACGTATCGGTCAGCGCTTCGCGCAACGAACGGTCATCCTCGACCAGCAAAACCTTGATGCCCATGGCGTTTACTCAGCTCCCTGTGCAGCGGAAAACAGCGGCAGGATGACCTGCGCGCACGTGCCGCGGCCGACCCGCGAACGCAACTGCAATTGTCCCTGATGCGCCCGTGCCACCGCTTTGACCACGGTCAGCCCGAGGCCAGTGCCGGTCACTTTGGTGGTGAAAAACGGCTCGCCCAGACGCTCCAGCACCAAGGGCTCGATTCCGCTACCACTGTCGCTGACGCTGATGCGCAAGGCGTTGTCGCGGGTGTAGCAATGCACTTTCAGGCGCACGTCTGCGGCACTGGCCTGAATCGCATTTTCGATCAAATTCAAAAGCGCACCGACCAGCGTATCGCGATTGCACAACAGCTCTCCGGCATGACTGTCGCACTGCCAGCGGATGGGCAGATCCTGCACATGGGTCAGCGCCGCCGCCTGCAACGCCTGCATCAAAGCGTTCGGAGTGAGGCGATCAGTCAACGGCAATTCACCGCGAGCGAACACCAGCATGTCGCGCACTTGATGCTCGAGTTCATGCAGACGCTCTTTCAGCCGCCCGGCGAAACGCTGCTGAGTGGCGACTGGCAGTTCCTGCTCAGTCAAATGACTGGCGTAGAGCAAAGCGGCGGACAGCGGCGTGCGGATCTGGTGGGCCAGCGAAGCGACCATCCGCCCCAACGAAGACAATCGTTCGTGGCGCGCCAACTGGTCTTGCAAATGGCGGGTTTCCGTCAGGTCGTTGAGCAGCACCAATTGCCCAGGCTCGGCGTCCAGCGAACGGGTAGCAATCGACAGGCGTCGGCCGTTTTTCAAGGAAATTTCGTGACCGTCATCCTCACGCGGGGCAAAGCAGCGAGCAATCACGTGGCGCCACAGCTCGCCTTCCAACGGCAGACCCAACAGTTCGATTGCCGCCGGATTGGCTTCGACGACGATACCATGGCCATCGATCACGATGACACCACCAGGCAACAGGTCGAGGAGGTTTTGCAGACGGTTGGCCAGACGCTCTTTTTCCGCCAGCTCCTGCATACGCTGGGCGCTGACCACAGCCAGCTCACCTTTGAGCTCGGTGACCCGCGCTTCAAGCATGCTGTAGGAGTCCGTCAATTGACTGGACATTTGGCTGAACAGCTCGAAGGCCTGCTCAAGACCCTGTCGGCTTGCCTGCTCTACGGAGGACGGTTGCCCCTCGGGACTGGAGGCAGAAGACATCTGGGCGGCTTGGGGCATTGTGCTTCTCGCTTGGCTGACCGTCAGTTAAACGGAACGTTGCGAGGGCTGTAGCAATACCCGTGCCTAAAAAAAACTGCTTATAAATGAAGCAGTTGAAAAACAGGCGTCAATCCTCCGCCTGTTCATCTCCATCGCGCCGGCTCATGCCGTATTTGCGCATCTTCTCGACCAGAGTGGTACGACGGATGCGCAGGCGCTCAGCGGCACGCGCCACAATGCCATTGGCATCGTCCAGTGCCTGCTGGATCAAGCCCTGCTCCAGACCACCCAGGTAGTCTTTCAGGTCCAGGCCTTCCGGCGGCAGCATGGCGTTGGCAGTGAAGTCCGGCGTGTGGCCGTTAATCGCCACGCGCTCTTCAAGATCGCTGCGCAGGCTGTCGACCATTTGCTCGTCTTCGTCGTCGACGTAGCGGAATTTCTTCGGCAACTCGACCACGCCGATCACCCCGTACGGATGCATGATCGCCATGCGCTCGACCAGGTTGGCCAATTCGCGGACGTTGCCCGGCCAGCCGTGACGGCACAGCGACATGATCGCTGCCGAGTTGAAGCGGATCGAACCGCGCTTCTCGTGCTCCATGCGCGAGATCAGTTCGTTCATCAGCAACGGAATGTCTTCGACACGCTCACGCAGCGGCGCCATCTCGATCGGGAACACGTTCAGGCGATAGTAGAGGTCTTCGCGGAAGGTGCCGATCTCGATCATGCTTTCGAGATTCTTGTGCGTTGCCGCGATGATGCGCACATCGACGCTCTGGGTCTTGTTGCTGCCCACGCGCTCGAAGGTGCGTTCCTGCAGGACGCGCAGCAGTTTGACCTGCATTGGCAGCGGCATGTCGCCGATTTCGTCGAGGAACAGCGTACCGCCATTGGCCAGCTCGAAACGACCGGCACGGCTGGTGATTGCACCGGTGAAGGCGCCCTTCTCGTGACCGAACAATTCGCTTTCGAGCAGCTCTGCCGGGATCGCCCCGCAGTTGACTGGCACGAACGGCGCATCGCGGCGCTTGGAGTGGTAATGCAGGTTTCGCGCAACCACTTCCTTGCCGGTCCCCGACTCGCCGAGGATCAACACACTGGCGTCGGTGTCGGCGACTTGCTGCATCATCTGGCGCACGTGCTGGATCGCACGGCTGGTGCCGACAAGGCTGCGGAACAGGTTGGGTTCGCGATGACGACCGCGCTCGCGGGCCTGGTCATACATCTCGCGGTAGACCTGGGCACGGTGCAGCGAATCGAGCAATTTGCTGTAGCTGGGCGGCATTTCGAGGGTCGAAAGCACACGACGACGCTGGTCTTCAGGCAAGTCGACGGAAGAATTATCGCCCATCAACAAAACCGGAAGGAACTCATCCCAGGTTGAGAGTGTCTTTAGCAAGCCCAAAAGCGCGCCAGGAGCATTAACCGTCCCGATCAGTACGCAAATGACCTCACGACTAGACGACAAAGAGCCGACTGCCTGCTGCCAGTCATGGCTGCCGCAGGGTAAATTTTCTTCGCCAAGAAAATTTAGAATCACCGCCAGGTCGCGGCGGCGGACGCTATCGTCATCGATCAGCAGAATTTTGGTTTCACGCCACATGCAATAGCAACTTCCCTAGTCAACTCAATGCCCGAAATTAGGGGCAAGCGAGACGCTTGCAGGACACCATGTGCCTGTAGACGCCTGAAATCTGAAAACAGCCACTAGTTAAGTCAAAAAACCGTGCACAGTCAAATTTATGGCGCACATGTCTGGATTAACTGAGTGTTAATTAACCAAACAGATGGTAAACCTTTGCCGCGTTCTGCGCTTGGGTGATCTGCGACATCTCGTTGGCAATTGCTTGCCGCTCACCCATGGCCACCTCAAGAAGCTCCTTGTAGACATGGAGCAACTCTTCAAGATTGTCGCGCAACGCGACCTCGTCCAGCGAAGCCTCAGCCATGACGTCTTCCATGCAGGAACGGCAAGCCAGATCCAGCTCGCCAATGGCTTCCCAATTACGCTCGGCCAAAGCTGTGACCAACGCTTCACGGGTATCGGCGATTCGCTGCAATACAAGACTCATGACGATCTCCTTCAGAACTGCGGAGCTGGCGTAGGCGCGATGGCGTCCCAGCCTTCTTTTACCGTACTCAGCAGACCTGCAACCTCGTCGAGAATGCGCAGATCACTGCTGATGTTCGCCTCGGCGAGGCGCTTCATCATGTAGATATACAGCCCATCCAGGTCCGCCAGCGTATCCGCACTGTTTTCCAGATCCAGACCTTCGCGCAGACCACTGACAATTCCGATCGCCTTGCTGATCGAAGTGCATTTGCCTGGAATATCCTTGCGCTCGATGGCGCCTTTGGCCTGAGCGATACGCGCCAGTCCACCTTCCATCAACATTTGCACCAGACGGTGCGGGCTCGCTTCGGATGTCTGAGCGTGTGCGCCGACTTTCTGATACTGCCGAAGGGCTAACATCGGATTCATGTTCTACCTCATTGCCACAATGACTCGTATAACCAGTGTATCGCCAACGAATCAAAAAACTTTAGAGCAGAAGACAAAAACCCGGCACACGCCGATAAAGCGTAGCCGGGTTTTTGTCGTTCCTGCCTGTTACTTCGCGGATTGCTGCGCGTTCAGCGAGCTGAAGAACGACGTGATATTGCTTGCCGTAGCCTTCATCTGCCCTACCAGCAAGTCCATGGCGTTGTACTTGGCAGTCAACGTCTTGGTCAGGTTGGCCACACGCAGGTCCAGCGCCAATTGCTGCGACGTGAGGCTGCGGGTGTTGTTGGTCAGAATGGTCATGCGCTGATCAAGCAAACCGGTGGTGGTTTTACCATCAGCAGAAGCTTTGAGGTAAGGATCGACCGCTTTGCTCATGCGCGCCAACAGACCGTTTTTGTCGTCGGTGCCGGAGAACAGCTGCTGCACCTGGCCCGTCATGCCTGGCTGAGACATAGCATTGTTGAAGGCAGTAGCGTCCAACGTCAGCTTACCGGTGTCACGATCAGTCATGACACCAATCTGCGACAGCACACCCAGCTCGCCTGGCGACGAAGTGGTCAACTGAGCTCGAATATCGGCAATCAACGTGCGCGGCAGAGAATCACCGGTAAACGCCGCCTGCACCGTCAACTTGCCATCTTCGTCCGTCGTTGCCTTGGACAGGCTGTCGATGGTGGTCTTGAGCGTGTTGAAGGCATCGACGAACTGCTGAACCGAAGCCTGCAAACCCTTGGTGTTGGTATCGACAGAGACCTTCACCGCCGTAGGGCTGGCTTCCACCAGGTTCATGGTCAGGCCACTGATGGCGCCGCTCACGGTGTTGCTCTTGCTGGTAACGGCAAGACCATCAATGGTCAGCTTCGCATCCTTGGCAATATCGCCCACAGACCCGGAATCACCCGCGGTCGGGGTGGCAGACATGATCTTGGTGCCATCGATTTCCAGACCGGCAATACCACTGACGCTCAGGTCGGAGCCCGCGCCAGTCTTGCTGGAGCTGATCACCAGACGCGAAGCACCCGAGCTGTCGGTCACAATGTTGGCGGAAATACCGTTGACACCCTGCGCCTTGTTGATGGCGTCACGGGTGGTCTGCAAGGTGGCATTGGCCGGAATATCGACATTGTAATCAGTGCCATTCTGACTGATTTTCAGGGTACCACTCGGAATGGCACTGGCCGCACCGCCGGCAAACGATGCACTGGCTACTTTCGAGCCGGTGGCCAGGTTATTCACCACGACACTGTATGTACCCGAAACAGCCGTGTTATCGGAGGTAGCGGTCAGTGTTGTCGGGGTAGCCGAGGTCGCCGTGTAGCCGGCAAACGCAGGGTTGGTCTTGCTGCCCAGATCGGTCATTGCCTTCTGGTAGGCGGCCAATGCGCTTTTCAGCGTACCGACACCGGAAATCTTCAGGGTGTTGGTTTTGGTCGCATTATCGATCTGCGTCTGCTTCGGCGACTTGTCGGCGTTGACCAGCGCGGTCACGATCGCGCCGATGTCCAGGCCGGAACCCAGTCCGGAACCCGGTAGAATTGGACTTGCCATGTGCATCTCCCTTCAGATTGTTGCCATTCTTTTGACCGTTACATGCGTCTTGAGAACGGACAAACACTATTCATGCCAGCTATCAGACTTTGGCGTCGAACAACACGTGACTGGCGTTGGCCAGACTGTCTGCCAGCTTCAAGGCTTCTGCGGAGGGAATCTGTCGAACGACCTCACCCGTCTCGCTTGCGATCACTTTGACAATGACCTTGCCGGAATGCTCGTCAATCGAGAACTCCAGATTGCGCTTGATCGACTGTACAAACTTTTCGATCTCCTGCACCGCCAGTTTCAGTTTGGCGTCGTCCGAATCCTGACTCTTCGCAGCGACCGGTGCTTCAGTCTTGGCAACTTTAGGCGTCTCTGACGGTTTGTCAGCAACCGGCGTTACTGGCTTGGGAGCCGGATAAGACACGTTAAGCTTTACGCTCATGTCCATGCCCATCACCTCTTAACGTAAAAAGGCGAGAGAGCGCGACCAGCGCACTCCCCCGCCCAAACTCGATCCGAAATTACTGAAGCAGCTTCAGTACAGCGGAAGGCAGTTGGTTGGCTTGAGCCAGAACAGAGGTCGAAGCCTGTTGCAGGGTTTGCTGCTTGGTCAGGTTAGCAGTCTCTGCGGCGAAGTCGGTATCTTGTACGCGACCTTGTGCAGCAGTGGTGTTCTCGGTGATGTTCTGCAAGTTCTGGATGGTGCTGGTCAGACGGTTTTGCGAAGCACCCAGGCTGGCACGAGTTGCACCGATGGCAGCGATTGCAGCGTCGATCGCGGTGATCGCGTTGTCGATGTTCTGCGAAGCGCCAGTTACGGTAGCACCGGTCAGGGACAGAGTACCGCTACCTACCGACAGGCTTACTGCGTCGAACTTGGAGCTCAGTACCAGGTCGATGTGGTTAGCCGAACCGGTGTTTGCGCCCACTTGCAGGGTCACAGTACCAGCCGAACCGTCCAGCAGGTTTTTGCCGTTCAGGTTGGTCGAAGCCGAGATACGGGTGATCTCGTCGGACATCTGAGCGAATTCAGCGTTGGTAGCGGTCTGGTCAGCAGTGCCGTTGGTACCGTTACGTGCTTTAACAGCCAGTTCACGCATACGCTGCAGGATGTCGGTAGTAGCTTGCAGAGCGCCTTCAGCGGTCTGGGCAACGGAGATACCGTCGTTGGCGTTCTGGATGGCTTGGGTGTTACCACGGATCTGCGAGGACATACGGTTCGAGATCTGCAGGCCAGCGGCGTCGTCTTTAGCGCTGTTGATTTTCAGGCCGGAAGACAGGCGCTGCATCGAAGTCGACAGAGCGTCGGAAGCGCGGTTCAGGTTTTTCTGAACGTTCAACGACGTGGTGTTGGTGTTTACTGTTAAAGCCATGACGAATTCCTCGTTGGTTGGGTACTGCGGCTTCCGGCCCTGGCAACCGCCGGGTATGGCCTAGAGAACCTTCGTAATAGTTATCGTCGGGATTGCAGGTTGCTTGAGGGCTTTTTGAAAAAATTTTGCCATCACCCTGCCACCCCCGCGAAAACAAAGACTTAGCAGCACATCACCCGCGAAAAAATGACGTCATAAAACCGACTGCCGTGCAAACCTGCGGGCCAGTGCTGTCGGCGTGTTCAGGCCGGAACACTTCCCAGCAAATCCACCAGCTCGTACTCCATAGAGTCAGCCAGCCCCAACCAGTCCTGGCGCTCCTGGCATTCGAGCATTTGCAGTAACAGCTGCGCCCACACCTGCTGAACCTCTGTCGGGGCAGACGCTAAACATTGCTGGGCCTTTTCAAACACATCGACCATCGTCAGCGCCGCCTCGACATCGCGCCCGAGGCGAAACAAACCCGCACACTGGCGACATTCATCCTTGCAGAGACTCAACGCACTCATTGCACAAACTCCGGATTGAAACCGGTTCCGGCGATCAGCGCCCCGGAGCGGCTGCTGTTGAGAAACTCGACCTGTGGATGCGCAGCGATATAGCGCTCCAGCACGCACAGATAACCGCGAAAGTTGAGCTGTGTGCTGACCCGCTGACCATGGCCATCGCGTACCCAATGCCGCGCCTGATTCACCGGTGGCCCCAGCTCGCCGTCGTTCCAGCCAGCATGGGTCTTGTTCATCGGGAAGGCGAAGTCAGCACCAAACAGCGTGATGCCGGTGGCGCCCATCTTTACCGCCAGATCCACCGCCGGGTGAATCACACTGCCGCCCACGTGCAACTGCGCTCGCGGATGCTGCTCACGCAGGTTCGCGTAGATCGGGCTCGCGGAATAACCTCCGTAACGCTTGCCCTTCCACGCCTTCAACACCGACGGATCGCTCATCGGCAGATACACCAGCGGGATGCCGTCGGACTCCTCGAATGGCAAATGGCGAAAGCTGATGCGCTGATCAATGCTCACCACCAGGTCCGGTACAATCCCGTGTTCGCGCAGCGGTCGATACGCAGTGTCGACACAGATGAACAACGGGCGTTCGGCGCGTTGACGGATTGCCGCCAGACGCTGGTAATGCTGCTCCAGCGTCGGCCCGGTGGCGATCACGTAGATTTCCCGGCCGGCACAGGTGCCGAACAACTGCGCCACATCCGCATCAGCGAGCAGCACCGGCAGACACGCCTGCAGACGCTGTTGAATCTCCGTTGACTGCGGATCGAAATCCCGATTGTTGAAGCTCAGGTGGACTTCGCTGACCAAGCGATCACGGACTTTCGCGTTGAAATCGTCGGCCAGCAGCATCTCGGCAGGCAGGGCAAAAAACGGCGTAAAAAAGTCTGGGTGATCGCCGGCGTAAAACAACTCGACGCGCGGATCTTCCAGCCACTGGCGCTGATCGAGCAGTTGCACCACCAGCGCGAACAATGCGCCATTGAGGATGTGCACGTACAACCGCTCAAGCCCTTCGCGCTCCAGTAGCACGCTGGGCAAATCGCCGAGGCCAGTACCGTAGACATGCAATTGCGGCTTGTCCGCCAGGCTTGCCGCCTGAATCCGGGCTTCATGGATGCGGTCATGGCGGCTGGTGAGCTGAACACCATTGACGCTGAGCGTCGAACCCAACCCCTGCACCAGTTCGGCCTGGACGGCCGCAGTGTCTTCCGCCATCAGTCGCTCGAACAGCGCCGGCCAACGCCGTTGCAACACCTCGGCATTGGCTTGAAAAAACTCGCTCATGGCGCCTCGCGCTCCGTTTCAGGCAAAAAAATAGCGTTCAAGGTTAACCTTGAACGCTATTTTTGTATCCGCCGTTTTTGATCAGACTCAAGGACGATAGATGATCGCCGAGCCCCACGACAGACCGACACCAAAACCGCTCAGGGCAATACGCTGCCAGTCGGAATCGATGACGTGTTTTTCCAGCAGCAACGGAATGCTCGACGACACGGTATTGCCGGTCTCGACCATGTCCTTGATGAACTTCTCCGGCTCGCCTTCGAAACGCCGCGCCACGGCATCGACAATCGCCGCACTGCCCTGGTGAATGCAGAAGGCATCGATGTCATCCGCCTTCAGACCAGAGTCATCGAGCAACTCGTGCAAGTGTGCCGGCACCTTCAGCAGAGCAAAGTTGAACACCTGACGACCGTTCATGAAGAACACGCCATCGGTGACTTTCAGGTGCGGCGCACCGGAACCGTCAGTACCGAACTTGGCCTTGCCCAGCGCCCAGGTCGGATCTTCGCCCATCCATGTAGCGGTGGCGGCATCGCCGAACAGCATGGTGGTGTTGCGGTCTTCCGGATCGACGATTTTCGAATACGGGTCAGCGGTGATCAGCAGGCCGTTCTTCAGGCCGGCGGCTTCCATGAAGCCCTTGATCGCGTAGATGCCGTAGACATAACCGGAGCAGCCCAGGGAAATGTCGAACGCGGCAACGTTGGTCGGCAGACCGAGTTTGTCCTGCACGATCGCTGCGGTGTGCGGCAGGCCTTCTTCGTCACCGTTCTGGGTGACGACGATCAAGGCGTCGATCGATTCACGCTTCAGTTCAGGGTTGCTGGCAAACAGCGCATTGGCCGCTTCCACGCACAGATCGGAGGTTTCCTGTTCAGCGTCTTTGCGTGGCAGAAACGCCGAACCGATCTTGCCAAGGATGAATTCTTCATCCTTCTCGAATTTTGCACCTTGTGCGTAATTGTCCACGCCGGCTACAGGAACGTAGCTCGCAATGCTTTTTATGCCAATCATTACGGCTTCCCAATAAAAAACAGCCCAAGACCACCGCTCGCAAGGATTTCGAGGGGCGCCGACAAACAGAAAACGGCCGCCACAACGGGCAGCCACGGGGAGCGCAAAGGGCTATCACTGGAATCGAAAACGAGCCAGGCGCCATCTCCCCGATCAATACAATACAGTGAAGATGCGCGTTATGACTCGCAGGTCACGCTATTTTGCCGAATCGGTGCAGATCAGGTTATTCGACCAACGACCAGTCCAGCGGCGTGCCGCGCTTGATTGGCGCGCGTGCGCGGCGGCCGAGGACGGCGTCGGTGTGCTTGGGCGGCAGACCAAGACCCGGGCGAATGGCGCGCAGATTGTCCCCGGTAAAGGTGTCACCGGCGGCCATGTCGGCCGTGACATACAGCGAGCGGCGATAGACCAGCGACTTGCGTTCAGCCTCTGTGACGCCGTAATGCACCTGCCCCATGGCTTGCCAGGCGCGCTCGGTTTCCACCACCAGACTGGCCATTTCTGCCGGCTCCAGCGAGAAACTGGCATCGACGCCACCTGCTGAACGGTCGAGGGTGAAGTGCTTTTCCACCACGGTCGCGCCAAGCGCCACCGCCGCTACCGACACGCCGACGCCCATTGAATGATCCGACAGGCCTACCTCGCAACCGAACAATTCACGCAGATGCGGGATCGTGCGCACGTTGCTGTTGAGTGGCGTCGCCGGATAGGTGCTGGTGCATTTGAGCAGCACCAGATCCTTGCAGCCAGCTTCGCGGGCAGCGCGCACGGCTTCATCCAGTTCAGCGATGCTGGCCATGCCCGTGGAGATGATCAGCGGTTTGCCGGTGGCGGCTACACGGCGAATCAACGGCAAGTCAGTGTTTTCGAAACTGGCGATCTTGTACGCCGGCACATCAAGGCTTTCGAGAAAGTCCACGGCGCTGTCATCGAACGGTGTCGAGAACGCGAGCATCCCCAGTTCCTTGGCACGAGCAAAAATCGGTGCATGCCATTCCCACGGCGTATGGGCTTTTTCATACAAGTCGTAGAGCGAAGTACCCGCCCACAGACTGTTCGGATCCTTGATGAAGAATTCGCCTTCAGACAAATCCAGCGTCATGGTTTCGGCGGTGTAGGTTTGCAGCTTCAGCGCATGCGCGCCGGCCTTGGCCGCCGCTTCGACGATTTGCAGGGCGACGTCCAGTGACTGGTTATGGTTGCCGCTCATCTCGGCAATGATGAAGGGTGGCGCGTCGGCACCGATCAAGCGGTTGCCGATCTTGAAACTAGTCATGCGGGTAATCCTTCAAAACACGGGTGAACGCACAGGCACTCTGAGTGAACCCGGCGTCACGAAACACATTCAACGAGGGACGATTGTCCGGCAACACCCGAGCGGTGATGACCGTCAGTTGCGGCCAGTGCGCGGCAACAAACGCCTCGCCACGGGCCAATAGCGCCCTGCCCCACCCCAGACCCATCCGCCGTTCGAGCAGGTAGATCGAGACTTCGGCTTCAAACCCGCGCAGGTCATACCGCACAACGCCGACCGCACCGTCATCCGCCTCGGCGATCAACAGCAGACGCTGTGGATTGCGCAAACTCGCCGTCAGCCAGTTCAGGTGCTGCGGCCAATCGATCACGCCGCTGTCCAGCGACCAGCGTCGTACCGTTTCGGCATTACGCCCATCGAACAGCAACTGCGCATCATCCAGGGTCGCCGCACGCACCTTCAGCACCGCACCGGCCAGTGCCACCGCGACACGCTCGGCACCGCGTCCGTCGACCAGTTGTCGCGAGCGCTCGGCCAGGCTTTGGCGCAAATAATGATTGCCGGTGACAAAGCCGATGGCGTCGCGCAACTGCTCGACACTGACTTGCTCACGAGCGCCCATGAACACATGCGCGCCCGCCGCGGCCATGACTTCGCCGTTGCTCTGCTGGTTGTTTGACACGGCAATGCAAATCGTCGGCAACCCCATCGCCGCCCGCTCCCAACTGGTGCCGCCCCCGGCGCCGATAAACAGATCCGCTTCCGTCATGCGCTGATGGAAATCGCTGACGAAGCTGTGCAGGCGCCAGTTCGGCCGCGTCTCGGCCAAGGCCTGCATCAGCGTCCACGCCGGGTTGTCGGCACCGGCGACAAAGTCCACTTGCAGCTCGCTGTAATCGGCCAGGGCGAGCATCGCGTGATGGGTCTGCATGGCCGCATCGAAGCCGCCGAAATTGACCAGCACGCGGCGAGCCCTGGGTTTGATTTCGATGGCCGGGCAACAGAACTCTTCGCGCAACATGGCATAGCGCGGACCGAGCAAGGTGCGACAGCCGTCGGGCAACAGCGGCTGATAATTTTCATGCAGACCGGACAAGTTCTGATTGAGCAAAAGATCTGCGCTGTAGCGCCGGGTAGCCAGATCGTCGACTGCCGCTATGCGCTGCGCCCAGCGCCGGGCGGCGGTTTGCCAGTAATGATCGAGGCCGTAATGATCGACGATGATCCAGTCGAACCCGGCATGGCCGGCCAACAACAGATCCAGCGCGTCGATGTCGGCCTGCCACGGCAGCATTGATTCGATGGCTTGCTGTGGGTCTTCATCACAATAGAGATCCGGCAACGCGAATGTCTCGAACCCTTCGGCGCTGAGCATATCGAGCCGATGCCCGGGCAATTTTCGACAGGCAAACGCGACATGGCTGCCCTGCCCGCGCAACACTCGCGCCAGCGTCAGGCAGCGGGCAATGTGGCCGCTGCCGATGGTTGGCGAGGCGTCGGCACGAATCAGCACTCTCATTGCAGCTCTCCACCCGCCTTGAGCGCGGCGTATAGGTATTCGGCACGCTTCCAGTCTTCAAGGGTGTCGATGTCCTGCACCAGATGCCGGGGCAGAATCACCGGCAGGCTGGCTGGCGAATAGAGCACCTCGCCGCGCAACCACGCCTCAGTGCGCCCCCAGTAAAACTGACCGGCGTCCTGAAATGCTTCGGGCAAATCCTGCGAACGTGTATTGCGAAATTCCGGATACAAAGCGCTCAACGCACCCTGCCCGTCCAGCGTCAGCGCACGCTGCACCGGAAAACCGAAACTGCACACGGAGAACGCGAAAGACTTGTCCAGGTGCTGCTCCAGCAACTCGATGCCCTGACGCAGATAGCGCGCCTGCAACAGCGGCGCCGTGGCATACACGCAACAGGCGTAATCGAACGCCGGCAACTGCTGCAAGGCATGCACGATCACTGCCGCCGTGCCGGTGAAATCATCGGCCAGTTCTGCCGGGCGCAAAAATGGCACCTGCGCGCCATGGGCTCGCGCCACATCGGCAATTTCGCCATCGTCGGTGCTGACCACAACCTGATCGAACAAACCCGATTCCAGCGCAGTGCGGATCGAACGGACAATCATCGGCACGCCGTCGAATGGCAAGAGATTCTTGCGCGGGATGCGTTTGCTGCCGCCACGGGCCGGGATGATTGCCACGTTGCTCAAGGACGTTTTTCCAACAGGAACCAAGTGACATCGTCTGCCGGGAATTGCGGATCGCGGTGATAGACGAAACCGTAATCCAGCAGGTGCAGATCGGCATAGCGATCGAGCATCTCACCGGCAAAATCGCGCTTGAACAGCTTGCCGCTGTTGCCACGATAGGACACTTCCACCGGTGCCGGATTGTAATACTCGGCGATCAGGATGTAGCGCTGGCTCAACTCGTACAACTGCGCATAAGCGGTCGGCAACAGCTCCGGGGCCAAGTGAATCAGCACGCCTTTACTCAGGGTCAGGTCGTAGCGGCGCTCGCGCGGGAAATCGAACAGCGAGCCATGCCAGATCTGTGCGATGTCCAACGCCCGAGCCTGAGCACAGGCGCTGTCATTGATCTCGACGCCGAACAGCTGGCAACGGGGCAGCAGTCGATGCAACGCCTGCAAATTGTTGCCGGCGTTAGTGCCCAGTTCGACCAGGCTCTCGATGCCTGCGGCACGGCTCAGCGCTTTGGCAAACAACGCCAGATTCGTCGCCACCAGCGGTTGGCCGACATTGCGCTCGACGTACTGGTTACCGAAGTCGCCCTGCCAGAACTTTTCCTGCTCACTCAAATGACGCATTGCAGATACTCATCCTTTGCCTCAGCGGCAATTATTCGGTCAGCCGACGCAATTGCTCGACCACGTAATCCTGTTGCGCATCGCTCAACAGCGGAAACAGCGGCAGGCTGATCGCCTCGGCGTAATAACGTTCGGCTTCGGGGAAATCGCCCTCGGCGAAACCCAGGTCGCGATAGTACGGCTGCAGGTGCACAGGAATGTAGTGCAGATTCACGCCAACACCGGCAGCACGCAAGCCTTCAAACACCTGACGATGACTGAGGCCGATGCGATCGGTCTGCAGCCGAATCACATACAGGTGCCAAGCCGATTGCGCCTCGGGCTGAGGGCTGGGCAACGTTACCGGCAAGTACGCCAGCAGGCGAGCGTAACGCGCGGCAAGCTCGCGGCGCCGGGCGATGAAGTCGTCGAGTTTGCTCAGTTGCGACCAACCCAGCGCGGCTTGCAGATCGGTGATGCGGTAATTGAAGCCCAGCTCGATCTGCTGGTAGTACCACGGGCCATGACTGGCCTCGGTCATTTGCTGCGGATCGCGGGTCATGCCGTGGCTGCGCAAACGTTGCAGGCGCTCGGCCAGCTCCGGACGATTGGTCAACACCATGCCGCCCTCGGCGCTGGTGATGATCTTCACCGGGTGAAAACTGAACACCGTCATTGCTGCAAATTGACCGCAGCCAACCGGACGTCCTGCGTAGGACGCACCCACCGCGTGAGACGCATCTTCGATCACGGTGAAGTTGTAGCGCTCGGCCAGTTCGGCAATCTTGCGCATGTCGCAGCTCTGCCCGGAGAACGCCACCGCCACCAGCACTTTCGGCAAAGTGCCGTCCTGCTCGGCCTGATCGAGTTTCGCTGCAAGAGCGAAGGCGTCGAGGTTCCAGGTCAACGGATCGATGTCGACGAAATCAACCTCGGCACCGCAATAACGTCCACAGTTGGCCGAGGCAAGAAAGGTATTCGGCGTCGTCCATAAACGGTCACCTGGCCCCAGACCGGCGGCCAGGCAGGCAATGTGCAGCGCCGCCGTGGCGTTGCACACCGCGACGGCGAAGTCAGCCTGGCAACGCTCGGCCATTGCCTGCTCGAAACGCTCGATGCTCGGCCCTTGGGTCAGCCAGTCCGACTGCAGCACTTCGACGACGGCGTCGATGTCTGCCTGATCGAGGCTTTGCCGACCGTAGGGAATCATACCGAGAGCTTCGCGTGCAGATCGGCGATCTGCCCGACCGAGAGAAAATGCGGGTTGGTGTCGGAGCGGTACTCGAAATCTTCGCTGACGACACGCCCCTGCTCACCGAGTCTGTCGACGGCGAAATCGACATCGACACTGGTGAAGCGAATCGACGGCTGGATGGTGTAGTGATCTTCGAACTCAAGGGTCATCCGCGCATCGTCCAGCGGCACCATCAACTCATGCAGCTTTTCACCGGGTCGAATGCCGACGTGCTTGTGCGGCAGATGTTCAGCCATGCCGCGCGCCAGATCGACGATGCGGATCGACGGGATCTTCGGCACGAACACTTCGCCGCCGTGCATCCGCGCAAAGCTGTCGAGGACGAATTGCACGCCGTGGTCGAGGGTGATCCAGAACCGTGTCATGCGTTCGTCGGTGATCGGCAACTCCTGAGCACCGTCGGCGATCAGCTTGCTGAAGAACGGCACCACCGAACCGCGCGAGCCGGCCACGTTGCCGTAGCGCACCACGGCAAAACGGGTTTCCTGCTCGCCGGCAATGTTGTTGGCGGCGACGAACAATTTGTCCGAAAGCAACTTGGTTGCGCCGTACAGATTGATCGGGCTGGCCGCCTTGTCGGTAGACAGCGCGACAACTTTTTTCACGCCGTTGTCGATGGCGGCGGCGATGATGTTCTCCGCGCCGTTGACGTTGGTGCGGATGCATTCGGTCGGGTTGTATTCCGCCGCCGGCACTTGCTTCAACGCCGCGGCATGCACCACGTAGTCGATGCCGCGCATGGCCTGACGCAGGCGATCGGCGTCACGCACATCACCAATGAAGTAACGCATGCATGGCGCGTTGAACGTCTGCTGCATTTCATACTGCTTCAGCTCGTCACGGGAGAACACCACCACGCGCTTGGGCTGGTATTGCTCGAGCAGACGCGCAATGAATTTGCGCCCGAACGAACCGGTGCCGCCGGAGATGAAAATCGATTTACCGTTGAACATATGCTGATTCCTGTCCGGCGCGCTTAAGCGAGCAACTGAGCCCAGTTGATCGAGGCATTTTCACCCAGGGTGAAACCTTTGCCGCTCAGCGCCAGGTTGGCGTTGTAAGCCGGATCCTGCGCGAAGACATCGCTCCATTTTTCACGCAGTGCCGCCAGTGCTTGCGGCGCCTGCGGCAGCTCACCGGTATGCAGCACCTGCACCAACGGCGTCCACACGGTGAGGTAACCGGCCTGACCGGCCTTGAGGCACAGATCGACATCGGCATAACCCTCGACGAAGGTCACTTCGTCCAGCCCGCCAAGGACGTTGAACAGTTCTTTGCGCACCATCAGGCAGACCTTCGACACGGCCGAGTAATTCTGCTCGACGGCCAGACGATGCATGTAGCCGGCTGCCGCGTGTTTATCACCGATGAAGGCCGATCCCACGCCATCGTTGAGGCCAAGAATCAGACCGGCCTGAGCGATGTTGCCGTCACGGTCGACCAATTTCGCACCGACGATGCCCACTTCCGGACGCTGGGCGTGGTTGAGCAGCGAATCGATCCAGTTCGGATTGACGACTTCACTGTCTGCGGCCAGCAGTACCAGATACTCACCCTGAGCCTGCTCGCTGGCAGCGTTGTACAGCGCGACTTCGCTCAGCGGCTGATCGGCACGCAACACATTGACTTTGGCGTGGCGCAGCGTGCCCAGCCAGTCGTTGACCGCTGCCGACTGATTGGCGTTTGCCGCCAGCAACACTTCATAACGACTGTAACGGGTTCTGAGCAACACGCCTTCCAGGCAGCGGCGCAGCACTGGCAGATCATCGATGACCGGCACAATGATCGAAACCAGTGGCTGTTCGGTGTGACGGTAATCGATCTGCCAGGTGCCCGGCGCCGTCGACGTGACCTTGGCCTTGTAGCCGCGATTACCCAGATGACGCAACAATGCCTGACGCTCGTGGGCGTTTTCTTCAAGCTCTGCCGCCTGAGTGATCAGCAACGGCTCGTCGAGGTGCGCGAGGCCATCGAGGCCACCCTGCTCAATAATGCGCAGCAGCAGGTCGAATTCCAGCGCCTTGCTGAAATCGGCCTGATAACCGCCGGCGTCGAGCAACACTTCGCGACGGATCAACCAATGGCGCGCCATCAGTGCCGGCACGCTTTGCAGCAGATCGAGATTGAAACCGGGGCGGAACACGTCAACCAGCGCGCCATTGTCCTTGCGCTGGATCTCATCGGTGGCGACGGCACGTACACCCTCTGCCGACATCAGTTCCAGGCTGGCGCGCAACAGGCCGCTGGCGGTGAACTGGTCACCCGCCTCTCCCAGCAGTAACCAATCGCTTGGCGACTGCTGAGCGCTCTGGTTGAGCTTGTCGACAAAGTTGCTTTGGGTAACACGGACAAAGTGCAGAGTGTTTTGTGCCGTCGTCGCCGCCGGTGCTTCGCCGGTGGTGAACACGACAATCCTGAACGCTTTGCAGTGACCTTCCAGCAGGCTGTCGAGCGACACCTGCAACTTGTCGATGTCGTTGTCCAGGTCGAGCAGGAAAATGCCGAATTGCGGGCCACCGCCTTCAGTCGCCAGATGTTGGCCAATCGACTCGAGTTGTTCGATCGCCGGCGTGCGAGCCGCCAGCCACTGCAACAGGCGACCGGACTTCATTTTGCCGAAGACTGGCTGATGATCGTCGACCGTCAGCGCTTCGAGACGGGCGATCCACTCGCGCATGGCTTGCGCAGCGCTTTCGTCACCGACAACGTCCAGTTGCGCCGCCAGGCGTTTGACCACAGTCTGGTTGAAGGCGTTGAGATCATGGGCCTGCCACAACCGGTCAACTACACTTTCCGCCGTGTCGTTGTTGCGCGCCTGCAACAGATGCGCCTGACGGGCCCACACGCCTTCCAGCCCTTCGAGTTGCATGCGACCGGCCGGCAGCGTGTGCAAGATGAATTCGAACTGCTCCAGACGCTCAAAGAATGCCTGGTTGTAAAACGGCATTTCGACATACTGCAGCGGGCCAAAACGACGATCCGGCGCCTTCAGTTCCTGGTTCCAGGTCGACTCGATAATCAGCTCGGCGGTCAGTGCCCGCCCGGACTTCAGGCTGTCGGCCATTGCCTCGAAACTCTCCAGGGCAAAGGCCTTGGCCTGCCCGGCATCCAGCCCTTCGATAGCGGTAGGCAGCGAGACGAGGAACTCGGCAAACGCCTCGCGTTCGGCGACCGATTTGGCGTCGACGTAGGTCAGCGAGTGATACACATCGGTATTGTGCTCGGAGACACCGTAGTTGATCTCGCGCACCACGTACGGAATCGGCAGGATGCGCGCCTTGGCACTGGCCAGCAGGTAGTAGACGTGGCCAATTTCCTGCCACTGGAAATTGGTCCCCGGCGGCAGCGCCGCATGCCAGTTTTTCATCAGGTCAGTACGGGTTACCGCGTAGAACGGCGGGATGTACTGGCTCATGTAATCGAGGACGCGATCCTGCGCCCGCTCGGACGCATAGTCTTCCTGGACTTTCTTGTCACGGCGGTAGTAGTTCACGCCATGAGCCAATGACAGGTACATCAGGCAATAGCCGTGGCACATCCCGTAATCAGGGTTGGCATGCAGGAAACCGACGGATTCTGCCAGCGAATCATGCAGGATGAAGTCGTCGTCGGCCGCCAGCACCATGTACGGCGTGGTCAGATGCTCGACACCATAGGCCAGTTTGGCCTGCATGCCCCAGTAGGCGAACTGCGGCACATGGTGGTAATCGACGGCGGAGAAGTCGCCTTCAGGTCGTTCGAGTGTCGAATCGAGCACCATGATCCTGCAGGGCAAGCTGCTGTAATACTTCACCGCCCGGCGCAGAAACGCCGGCCGATTGTGAGTAATCAGGACGACGGTCAATAGCTCTTCGAGCGGTAGCGCCAGTTCAGTACTGTACTTGCCTTGCATAACTTCTCTCCACAACCGGCGACTCGCCGAAACAACGCTTGGTGATGTTGCGAATTAACGGACGCGACGCAGATAGCCGTCCGGCGCCACGGTGATCAGCAGCTTGTTTTGCAACTGCTGGTCGATCTCGAAATCCTGGTTCTCTTCGAGGTATTTCCACACGGCGGTTTTCGGGTTGTCGCCCGGACCCCATGGGCGATCCGGGAAGAAATCGGCCGGCATGTCTTCGACCACGGTGTCCATCACCACGCAGTAGCTGTCGACCGACACCAGTGGAGCGTACAGACGCAGTTCTTCGAGGACGTGATCGTGGGTGTGGTTGGAGTCGAGCACCAGAATGACTTTCTTGCCTTTGGCCGCAGCCTGCACCTGGGCGGCAATGCCGGCGTCGATGCTCGAACCTTCGATCATCTTGATGCGCTTGGCCATCGGGTGGCTTTCGATCGCTTCGCGGTTGTGCGGGCGAATGTCGAGGTCGATGCCCAGCACTTCGCCGTGGCCTTGCAGCTCCAGCAACGAGGCGTAGTAGATGATCGAGCCGCCGTGGGCGATGCCGCACTCGATGACCAGGTCCGGTTTGACCTGCCAGATGATCTCCTGCATGGCCATCATGTCTTGTGGCAGCTGGATGATCGGACGGCCCATCCACGAGAAGTGGTAGCTGTATTTGTGCTTGGCCGATTCATTGAAGAAATCACGGGCCAGGCCGGTGAGTTTCTGGTCGTCACCCTGCTGGGCAATCTGTTCCCGGCACTCGGCTTCGAAGGCTTGGTTGATGCTGTTGTCGGTCATTTTAATAATCTCAAGGGTCACTGAAACGAAGCGCTGTCGACGGCGTGATAGACGTAGCGTCCACCGGTCATCCGCTTGATCTCTTCGAGGTAATTGGAATTCATCACAAACAGGTTGGCGCCCTCGGGCAGCGCGTCCATCGCCTCTTGCGGCGAGGACACCCGTGCGCCGCTCAATGGCAGATAACGCCCCTGCTTGGCCGGGTTGATATCCACCACACGATCCACTGCCACCCCGGCGCGTTGCAGGAACAGCGAATAGATCACGCCTTTGGACGAGGCGCCCCAGATCGCCGAACCCTGCTCGGGGGCGGACTGAATGATCTGCACGGCGCGATCGAGGCTGGCGGTGAAGCCGTCAGGCAGGGCCAGGCGCGGCACCGGTTGCTCCGGGGTCAGGCGCAATGTCCCAAGGTCGGCGACGATGTACAGGTATTGGCCACCGAACAGGTGACCAGCCTCGTGCACCGTGCCGAACATCCGCCGCAGGTCATCGAGGCGGAAATAATTGACGTGTTCGTAGAACAGATCGAACCAGGCTTTGTGCTCGAGAATCCAGTCGAAGCACGGCACTTCGATGTAGATCTGCCCGCCCTGATTGGCGTTGGCAATTTCAGCGAGGAAGCTCACCGGATCCTGAATATGTTCCAGCACATGGCGGAGCACGATGGCGTCTGCGGCCAGTCCCAGGCCACGGGTGAACGGTGCCTTGATCACGTCGGCGCTTTCGCCTTCGTAAGCCGGATCGATGCCGGTGATCGCATAACCGAGGCCCTTGAGCAACTCAAGAAAGTAGCCTTTGCCGCAGCCGACTTCGATCAGCTCCTGGCCCTTGAAGTGCTTGGCGATGATGCCTTCGACGTCACTCAAGTGCTTCTGGAACTGGCCGGAATGCGCCTGTTCGTTCTGGTAATCGGCGTCGTAGCTGAGTTTGTCGGCGTCGAACGCGGCGTTGAAGATCAAACCGCTGCGCTCGTCCTGCACCAACAGCATGTCGGCACTGGCCGAGGCCTGTGCCGATGCGGCATCGGCAAAGGTGCGGTTCTGCAGCACCGGCAGGTCGGTGACCCGGTACAACTCGTGCTTCATTGCGGCTCTCCCAGTAACTGTTGCAAACGCTCGGTCACCGCCCAGAACGCCAGGGGCTCGTGGGTTGGGTATGGGTAGTGGCCGAGGTTCAGATGCAGCGACACGTCGCGTTCGCGCAGGCGTTGTTCGACCAACGCACGTACGGACACCGGTTGGCCGCTGGCGCAATTGATCACGCCGTTGAAGTCGGTTTTTTGCAGGATCGCGGCGAGGTAACCGGCAGCGCGCTCAATCGGCAGAAAATCGCGCAGCTGCTCACCGGCCGACATGTTGAACGACGGCTCACCGGCATCGATCGCCCGGTCCAGTGCCGCCAACAGACTGTTGGGGTTCTGACCTTCGCCATGCAGATAGAACAGGCGCGCCCACTGCAAGGTGAACGGTTGTTCCTGCTGCAGATGTTGCAAAAACAGCTGTAGCGTGTGCTTGGCCAGACCGTAAGGATTGCTCGGCTGCGGCTCGGTGCTTTCGCTGAGTGGCCCGCTTTGCATGCCGTATTCAAAACAGGTGCCGGTGACCAGCACCTGCTGCACGCCCGCCTCGACCGCGCTTTTGATAAAGCGGTAATCAGCCATCAGGTTGTGCTCGAAATGGAACAGCGCCCGATAGTTCGGCAAACCCGGCCAGGCCAGATGCGCCAGCGCGTCGATGCCATCGGTCAACGCGTGGATATCGAGATCGGCGGCGTGAATATCCGCGGCGATGAACTCGACGCTGTTGATCCACGGCATGCCTTGCGCGGTTTCTGCGTTGCGCGCCACGGCGCGAACATCGCAGCCGCGTGCAAGCAATGCCGCGACCAGATGCCGACCGACAAACCCTGTGGCGCCAGTGACCAGAACCTTCACAGCACGCTCAACTCAGGCACGGCGATCACGAAGCGGCCATCCCACTGACGCACTTGCGCCAGTTGCTGACTGACTTCGTGCAGCAGGTTCCACGGCAGCACCAGCACGTAATCCGGTTTTTCGAGATCAATCTGCGCCGGCGCCACAATCGGAATGCGGCTACCCGGCAGGAACTTGCCCTGCTTGTGCGGATTGGCATCAGCCACCCAGGCCAGCAGGTCGGGTTTGACCCCGGCGTAGTTGAGCAAGGTGTTGCCCTTGGCCGCCGCGCCGTAACCGACCACACGTTTGCCGTCGGCCTTGGCCTGCAACAGGAAGCGCAACAGTTCATGCTTGATGCGTTCAGCGGCAGGCGCGAGGGTGGCGTAGTACTCGGCGGTTTTTACCCCGGCATCCAGTTCGGCTTGCAATTGTTGCTGCACCGCAGGTTGAACCGCACGGCGCTGGCCGTCCTTGCGCTGGACGAATACGCGCAGCGAACCACCATGGGTGGTCAGTTGGCTGACGTCGAACACTTCCAGACCATTGCGCTCGCACAGGGTCTGCACGGCGGTCAGCGACAGATAGGAATAGTGCTCGTGATAGAGCGTGTCGAACTGCGCGCCCGCCATCAGCGTCAGCAGTTGCGGGAATTCGAAGGTGGCCACGCCGGTTGGCTTGAGCAGCGTCGCGAAGCCGCCGAGGAAATCGTTGATATCCGGCACATGCGCGAGCACGTTGTTGGCCGCCATCAGGTCGGCGCCCCAGCCTTCGCTTTTCAGCTTCATGGCGGTGTCGCAACCGAAGAACAGTTCGCGGATTTCCAGGCCTTTTTCCCGCGCCGCTTGTGCAGTGCTGCGGGTCGGCTCGACGCCCAGGCACGCAATGCCGCGAGCGGCGACGTACTGCAGCAGATAACCGTCGTTGGCGGCGATTTCGACCACGCGACTGTCGGCAGTCAGGCCAAAGCGCTCGACCATTTCGGCGACATAGCGCTCGGCATGGGCCAGCCAGGTGCTGGAGAACGAACTGAAGTAGGCGTACTCGGCGTCGAACAGGCTGTCGGCGCTGGTGTAATCCTCGGTCTGTACCAGCCAGCATTGCTGGCACACCGCGACCTTCAGCGGCACCCACTGCTCGGCCTGTTCCAGGCGATCAGCGTGGACGTAGGCGTTGGACGGCGGCGAGGTACCAAGGTCGATCAGCGGCAGGCTCAGCGGTGCGGCGCACCCACGGCAGTTCATAGACGCACTCCAGCAAAGTGTTGATCGAGCGCGGGATGGCTGGAATCCCGCGCTGACAAATTATTGACAGGCAACGGCCAGGCAATCGCCAGCCGTGGATCGTTCACCGACAGACCGCCCTCATGCTCCGGCGCGTAATCGGCGCTGTGCAAGTAAAGCAATTCGGCGTCTTCGCTCAGCGTCTGGAAACCGTGGGCGAACCCGGCCGGGATCAACAGGCTGCGACCATCACCGGCCTTCAGGTGCTCGGCGTGCCAGTGCAGAAACGTTTCGGAATCCGGACGCAGGTCCACCGCCACGTCCCACACTTCACCGCGCAGGCAGGTGATCAGTTTGGCTTCCGGGGCGTTGCCATTCTGATAATGCAGACCGCGCACACTGCCCTTCTCGCGGGTGCAGGAATGGTTGATCTGACGGATATGGAATTCACTGCCGAACGCACTCAGGCTGCCTTCGCAGAACAGCCGGGCGAAGTGCCCACGCTGATCTTCGAAACGTTTGTGCTGGACGCTGAACAACCCGGCCAGCGGCAACGCCTTCAGGGAAAACTCGCTCACAGCGCGCCTCGGTACAGGTTCAATTGGCCGAGGGTGACGGTGCGCATGTCATCGCCGTTCTGCCACGCCAGGTGCCAGTCGAGGGTCTGGGTCAGGCATGCCTGCAAGGTCCAGCGTGGTTGCCAGCCGAGCAGTTGGCGCGCGCGGCTGCTGTCCAGACGCAACAGACCCGCCTCGTGCAGTTCGCTTTTTTCGATGCGCAAACCGCGCGCCTGCGGCCAGCGGCTGGCGAGCAATTCGACGACTTCGCCAACGCTGCACATGTCCGCTTCGCCCGGGCCGAAGTTCCACGCCCCGGCGTATTCCGGGCCTTGCTCGTAGAGGCCAGCGGCCAGTTGCAGGTAACCGGCGAGCGGCTCCAGCGCGTGCTGCCACGGGCGTACGGCTTGCGGATAGCGCAGGGTCACCGGCTCGTCGGCGGTCCAGGCTTTGAGCACGTCGGGAATCAGTCGCTCAGGGGCAAAATCGCCGCCGCCGAGGACGTTGCCGGCACGCGCGGTGGCCAGGGCCAGACCGTGTTCGGCGTACTTGTCCGCCGGGAAAAACGACGCGGCATAGGATTGCGCGAGCAGTTCACAGCAGGCCTTGCTGCTGCTGTAAGGGTCGTGGCCACCGAGGGCTTCGTCTTCGCGGTATGGCCACAGCCATTCCTTGTTGGCGTAGACCTTGTCGGTGGTCACCAGCACACAGGCGCGCACGCAACCGACCTGACGAATCGCTTCGAGCAGGTTTAGCGTACCCATGACGTTACTGGAGTAAGTGCCGAGCGGATCGCGATAGCCTTCGCGCACCAACGGCTGCGCGGCCAGGTGCAGCACGATCTCCGGCTCGGTATCAGCGATGACTTCCAGCAAAGCGCCGAGATCACGCAGATCACCGCGCTGATCGTTGATGCCTTCGTGCACGCGCGCCAGTTCGAACAGGCTCGGTTCGGTCGACGGATCGAGGGAAAAACCGCTGACTTGCGCGCCGAGGCTTTGCAGCCACAGGGTCAGCCAACTGCCTTTGAAACCGGTATGTCCGGTGACGAGGACGCGTTTGCCGCGCCAGAAATCCGCACTCAGGCCCATTGCTTCCATGGGGCCTCCCCGCTCTGCCACAGCGCTTCGAGATGGTTCTTGTCGCGCAGGGTGTCCATCGGGTGCCAGAAGCCTTCGTGTTCGAAGGCTTTCAACTGTTCGTCCGCGGCCAGACGCGCCAAGGGTTCGGCTTCCCAAGTGGTCGAGTCATCGGCGATGTACGGCAGCACTTTTGGCGACAGTACGAAAAAGCCACCGTTGATCCAGCCACCGTCACCACGAGGTTTTTCGGTAAAACCCAGCACTTGATCGCCTTGACGCTCAAGCGCGCCGTAACGACCCGGCGGTTGCACGGCAGTGACGGTCGCGAGACGGCCGTGGCCTTTATGGAAATCCACAAGTTGCGCAATGTTGATATCGGAAACGCCGTCGCCGTAGGTGAAGCAGAACGCCTCTTCATCCTGCAGATAACGGCCAGCGCGCAGCAGACGGCCACCGGTCATGGTTTCCTCACCGGTGTCGATGAGCGTGACGCTCCACGGCTCGCTGTAATTCTGATGCACGTCCATGCGGTTTTCGCGCATGTTGAAGGTGACGTCGGAGGTGTGCAGGAAGTAGTTGGCGAAGAAGTCCTTGATCGCATAGCCCTTGTAGCCAAGGCAAATCACGAAGTCATGAATCCCGTGGGCGGAATACTGCTTCATGATGTGCCAGAGAATTGGCTTGCCGCCGATCTCGATCATCGGCTTGGGCTTGAGGTGCGACTCTTCACTGATGCGCGTGCCGAGGCCACCCGCCAAAATAACTGCCTTCATCGTCTCCCCTCTTGTTCTTCACCGGGCTGCGCGCCGCTTTCTTGAGCTTTGCGGGCCTTCTGGCTAAACCTTTTGCCGATCCGTGCGCCGCTGGAGTGACCGCGAACGCTCGTTTTATGGCGATTTACAGGGGACTTGCAGGAAACGCGCCAGCTCCACAAGCCCCTCACCCTAACCCTCTCCCAAAGGGAGAGGGGACTGATCGAGTAGTTTGCGAGAAGTACGCCGAC